>NZ_JBFRGW010000014.1:0-97781 GCF_052115545.1 Microvirga sp. 2MCAF35 | reverse complement strand
CGTGGAGCGCACATTGGCTTGGTATGGACAGTTTCGCCGCCTTGCTATCCGCTATGAGCGCAGGGCCGACATCCACACGGCCTTTCTGACGCTCGCCTCAGCCCTCATCACTTGGCGCTTCGTCCAGAGATGGTTTTGTTAGGTGCTCTAAGTCATTCTGCCTCTACCGCCGGTCAGCCTGGGGTGCTCCGTCCGAACCCTGGGGCTGTGTGCTCATTCCGGTTGCCGGTAAATCCGCCGGGGGAGAGGCCGTGTCCACGCTCACCACGACGGACATGCCGGGCGAGAGACGTTCCGCCAGCGCTTGTCCCGGCGCGATGGCGATCCGGACCGGCACCCGCTGCGCCACTTTGGTGAAGTTGCCGGTCGCGTTGTCGGTCCTGATCACGCTGAACTCGGAACCCGCGGCCGGCGAGAAGCGCTCGATTTGGCCCCTCAGTTCGGCATGCTGGAGCGCATCGACGGTGAACGTCACCGGCTGGCCGACTTTCATGCCCGACAGCTGGGTTTCCTTGAAATTGGCGATGACCCAGATCCGCTCGGGAACGATCGTCAGCAATTGCGTGCCGGCCGCCACGTACTGGCCGAGGCGGGCACCGACTTCGCCGAGCTGTCCCTCCTCCGGTGCGACGATCCGGGTGTTCTGCAGATCGATCTCCGCGAGGCGCACCGCCGCCTCGGCGCCCTGGACCGCCGCTTCGAGCGATTGGCGGTTGACGAGCGTGGAGGCGAGATCCTGGCGGGAGACGGTGAGGGCGGCCTCAGCCTGATGCAGGGAGGCGGTCGCCTGGTCGAGGGAGGCACGAGCCTGATCGGCCTGGCTTTGCGTCGCCACCCCGCGCTCCAGAAGCGGCGCGATCCTGTTCCAGCTCGCTTCCGCCGCGCTCAGGACGGCTTTGGTGCTGTCGACCTGCGCCTGGCTCGATTCGATGCGCGCGCGGTCGGAGCGCTCCTTCTGCTCGGAGTTGGTCAAGGCCGCCTGCTGGCTCGCCAGAGTGGCTTTCGCCTGCTCGAGCTTCTGAGCGAAGATGCGGTCGTCGATCTTCACTAGAAGCTGACCGGCCTTCACATGCTGGAAGTCCTGAACGGCGACCTCGGCCACATAGCCCGCGAGCTGGGGTGCGATGACCGTGATCTGACCGCGCACATAGGCATTGTCGGTGGTCTGAACCGAGCTGGTGAAGGGCGGAAGCCGCCATGCGTAGAGCACGAGGGCGACCCCGGCGATGCCGATGATCGCGGCGAGGATGGTGGTGGTGGAACGGAAGAGCTTGCTCATGAGAGTGCTAACTGACGGCCGGTTGTGGTTCAGGTGAAATGCTTTTGCGGATCGAACGGATCGCGAGGTGGAGGATCATCGCCGCGAGCGCGAAGGCGGCGAGGAGGGCAATGGCCAGGAAGGCGTCGTTATAGGCGAGCACGGTGGCCTCGCGGGTGACCTGCTGGCCGAGGAGCGCCACCCCTTCCGCGTTGAGGAGGGACCTGTCCGTAAGGACACGGCCGTAGGACCCGGCAAGCTGCGCGAGGCGCTGCGTCACGAGCGGATCCGTCCAGGCGAGGTGATCAGCCATGTCTTGGAGATGGAACCGCGTGCGCCAGGTGATGAAGGTGCCGACAAGGGCCGATCCGATCACGCCGCCGAGGCTCTGTGTCGTCAGGAAGATGACGATGAAGTTCAGGATGAAGGTCGGTCCCCGCTTCAAGGCGAGCGCCATCCCGGTCGCCATGGCGGGTGGCAGGAACAGGACGCCGGCCACTGCGATGAGTGCTTGGCTCACATACATCTGCTCGGGCCTGGTCAGGTTCGTCGCGTTGCTGTCCATGAGAGCGCCGACCAGGAGCAGGCCCAAGGCGACCATCTGGGCCGCGTTCTCCCGGCCGGGCCTGACGAAGAGGATATAGGACAAGCCGCCGACGATGGAGGCGCCGATGACTACCAGGGACAGGACCGCCATCTGATCGTTCTGAAGGCCCAGTGCCTGGAAGAACGCAAAGGCGCCGGCGGTCTGCTCCGACATGAGGAGACGAAAGACCAGGAGGGTCCCGGCGAGGTGCAGGATCTCCTTGCTGGTAAGCCAGCGGACATCGAGAAAAGGATTTTCGCGGTTGAGCTCGATCAGGATCGCGCAGGTCAGCGATGCCAGGCCGATTGCGAGCATGACGCCGAGCCAGGGCGCTTCGAACCACCAATAGACCCGCCCCAGGGCGAACACCATGGCGATCAGCCCGAAGCCGACGGCGATGAAGAGATAGCTGACGAAGTCGAGCCAGTGGATGACCTTGGCCCGCGGCGGCGGGGTCAGGGGCAGGAGATACACGGCCGCGAACGCCATCATGGCCAGGGCGATCTCGAAGAGATACAGGCCGTGCCAATCGCCCATCATGAGAAGATCGGGCGAGATCAGACGGGCCAGGGGAGCGCCGAGGGCGATGTTCGTGAGCACGAGGGGCTGGCCGACGCTGAGCTTCTTTGCCGGTGGAAGCGGCTCAAGCATATAGAGGAAAGCCAGCGTCGATATGGGCGATGCCGCGATCCCGCTGAAGAAGCGCACGATCAGCGCCGATTGCAGATCCCGCACGAAGATGTGCAGCAGCATCACGAGCACGAACAGGAGAATGCTCAGCTCTGCGAAATGGCGAAGGCCGTATTGGGCCCTGACCTTAACCAGGATCAGCGAGAGGCTGACATTCGGCGCCATATAGGCAGCGATCAGCCAAGTGACCTCGTTGGTGGTGGCGCCGAGGGGCCCCTGAAGCTGGGGCAGGTTCGCGGCAGCGAGGTTCATCCCCAGTCCCTGTGTGAGGGACAGGAGAAGCGAGGCCAGCATGTAGAGGGCCGCCCTGGGCCACGGCATGGAGGCGGGCGGCGCCTGCGGGTCCATCGGTCTCGAAGGGGTCTCGACCTCGGAGCCGGTGGCATCGGAACGCTCATTCGCGGACGAGCGGGTGTGAGATTCTGCGGTCATGGAAGGAACGTCAATCAGCTTGAGGCTTCGATGTTCCGGCCCATGGCCTCACAGACGCGAATGGCGACCCTCAGATCGTCCTCGCCGATGTCCTTGAGCACGTCGCTGCGGAACTCCTTCACGAGCAAGTCCATACGGGCGGCCTGCTTCTGTCCCGCCGTGGTCAGGGCAATCTGCTTGGCCCGCCGGTCCCCGTCGACCGGGCGGCGCTCGATCAGTCCCTGTTTCTCCAGACTGTCGAGAAGCGGGACCAGGGTCGGACCCTCGATTTCCAGCGCATCCGCCAATGCGGTCTGGGTCATGCCCTCTTTCTTGCCGAGAAGGATCAGGGCGCGGGCCCTCGGCAGGGTCAGTCCTTGAGCTCTGACTCTGGCATCGAACAGGGTCCGCATCTTCCGGCTGATCTTCCAGAGTTCCTCGGAGAAAGCCGCCATGGCAGGGGTCATGAAATGCAACCTATTGGTCGAATTATTAGGGTGCTAATAATATGGGGGCTTGCTACTCCTTTCGCCATTCCGACGCAAGGTATCCTGCCACTCCGACCCGGCAGGGCAGGGTTGCGGAAAATGCCGCCCTCGATCCGATGCTCCCAGGTCGTTTAAACGGTTGTTCTTGCGGGACGAACATCATAGCTTGCCGGCTGGTTTCATCGCTCAAGGTCGAAGTCGAAGCATCTTGCCTCCTCCGTCTCGCCAATCCGCCTCCGTCGGTGCCGTGCGCCGTGCCTTTGCGCCCTGGTCCAATCCCGATGCCAAGCCGCTCATCCGCTTCGACAACGTCACGAAGCGGTTCGGAGACGCGGTGGCGGTGGACCATCTCTCCCTGAACATCTTCGAAGGTGAGTTCTTCTGCCTGCTCGGCCCGTCCGGCTGCGGCAAGACCACGCTCATGCGCATGCTCGCGGGCTTCGAGACGCCGAGCGAGGGCACGATCACCCTGGGCGATCAGAGCCTCGCCGGGGTGCCGCCCTATCGCCGGCCCGTGAACATGATGTTCCAGTCCTATGCGCTCTTCCCGCACATGAGCGTGGAGAAGAACATCGCCTTCGGCCTGAAGCAGGACGGCATGCCGAAGGACCAGATCGCCGAGCGGGTCGGGGAGATGCTGCGCCTCGTGCAGCTCGAAAAGCTCGCCCGGCGCTATCCGAGCCAGCTCTCCGGCGGCCAGCGCCAGCGCGTGGCGCTGGCCCGGGCTCTGGCCAAGAAGCCCAAGGTTCTGCTTCTCGACGAGCCTCTCGGGGCCCTCGACAAGAAGCTGCGCGAAGAGACTCAGTTCGAGCTGATGGACATCCAGCACGAACTCGGCATGACCTTCGTGGTGGTCACGCACGACCAGGAAGAGGCCATGACCATGGCCGACCGGATCGCCGTGATGGATCACGGCCGGATCGCCCAGGTGGCGACGCCGGGCGAGATCTACGAGCA
Organism: Microvirga sp. 2MCAF35; assembly: GCF_052115545.1. Classification (NCBI taxonomy): domain Bacteria; kingdom Pseudomonadati; phylum Pseudomonadota; class Alphaproteobacteria; order Hyphomicrobiales; family Methylobacteriaceae; genus Microvirga; species Microvirga sp. 2MCAF35. The sequence goes on along the minus strand of NZ_JBFRGW010000014.1, from coordinate 93,391 downwards.
GCCCAAGACCCGCTTCATCGCCGAATTCGTCGGCGACGTGAACATCCTGGAAGGCCACGTGCAGGGACAGGAGAACGGCCTCTGGCGCGTGAAGACCTCTTCGGCTCAAGGACCGCTCACCATCGACGACCCGGACGAGGTGCTGCATTCCGGCCAGGCGGTGGCGATCGCCGTGCGACCCGAGAAGATGGTGATCCAGCGCGATCCGCCGCTTTCCGGCGCGCTCAACGTCCTCACCGGGGAGGTGTGGGACATTGGCTATCTCGGCGACTGGACGGTCTATCGCGTCAAGCTCGCCACCGGCGAGATCCTGCGCGTCACCCGCGCCAACGCGTCCCGCTTCGTCCAGAACCCCATCGACTGGGACGAGCAGGTTTATGTCACCTTCGCGCCGGATGCGGCCGTGATCCTGGCGGAATAAGGCCATGACGGAGCGACCCCTCGCACGACGCCTCGCGGCCGGTCTCGTGCCGGCCCTGCCGTATCTCTGGCTCGGCGTGTTCTTCCTCGTGCCGTTCCTGATCGTGCTCAAGATCAGCCTGTCGGACCCGGCGGTGGCGCAGCCGCCCTACAAGCCGGTCTTCGAGTGGAGCGACATTGCCGGGTTCTTCAGCGGGCTCGACCTGGAGAATTTCGAGCTCCTGACGCAGGACGACCTCTATTTCCGCGCGACGCTCTCGTCGGTGCGCATCGCGGCCATCTCGACGGTGCTTCTCCTGCTCGTGGGCTTTCCCATCGCCTACGGCATGGCGCGCGCGCCGGAGCGCCATCGTTCGCTGCTGGTGGCGCTCGTCATCCTGCCGTTCTGGACGAGCTTCCTGATCCGCATCTATGCCTGGGTCGCCATCCTGAAGCCCGAAGGGCTGCTCACCCAGGCCCTCATGGGGCTGGGCCTGATCACCGAACCGCTCGACATCCTCAACACGGAAACGGCCGTTTATATCGGCATCGTCTATGCCTATCTGCCCTTCATGGTGCTGCCGCTCTACGCGACGCTCGAGAAGATGGACGACACGCTGCTCGAGGCGGCCCTCGATCTCGGCTCGACGCCCTGGCGGTCGTTCTGGACCATCACCGTGCCGCTCGCCATGCCGGGCATCGTCGCGGGTTCGCTCCTGTGCTTCATCCCGGCGGTGGGCGAGTTCGTCATTCCCGACCTGCTCGGCGGGTCGGAAACCCTGATGATCGGCCGGCAGCTCTGGAGCGAGTTCTTTTCCAACCGCGACTGGCCGCTCGCTTCGGCGGTGGCGATCCTGCTCCTCATCATTCTCGTGGTGCCCATCGTGATCTACCGCGATGTCGAGGCAAGGCGGGTGGAGGCAAGGCCATGAACCGGCGCCTGAGCCTCTTCAACGTCACTTCGCTCGTGATCGGCTTCGCCTTCCTGTATCTGCCGATCCTGCTGCTGGTGATCTATTCCTTCAACGCGTCCCGCCTCGTGACCGTGTGGGGTGGCTTCTCGACCCAGTGGTACGGCGCGCTCTTCCGCAACCAGGCCCTCATGGAGGCGGCCTGGGTCACTTTGCGGATCGCGCTTCTCTCGGCGACGCTGGCAACAGTTCTCGGGACCCTCGCGGCGCTCGCGCTGACCCGCTACGGGCGTTTTCCCGGCCGGACTCTCTTCACCGGCATGGTCTATGCCCCGATGGTCATGCCGGAGGTCATCACCGGCCTGTCGCTGCTTTTGTTCTTCGTCGCCATCGACCTCGATCGCGGCTTCTGGACGATCACGCTCGCCCACACCACGCTCACCATGTGCTTCGTCACGGTGGTGGTGCAGTCGCGCCTCATGACCTTCGACCGGTCGCTCGAGGAGGCCGCCATGGATCTCGGCGCGCCGCCGCTGCGCACGTTCTTTTCCGTGACCCTGCCGCTCATCGCGCCGTCCATCGTGGCGGGCTTCCTGCTCGCCTTCACCCTGTCGATGGACGATCTGGTGATCGCGAGCTTCAATGCGGGCCCCGGCGCGACGACCTTGCCCATCAAGATCTACAGCCAGGTGCGGCTCGGGCTTTCGCCGGAGGTGAATGCGGCCTCCACGATCCTGATCGGCATCGTGACGTTCGGCGTGATCGCCGCGACCCTGCTCACCAAGCGTTCAGCCCTGCGCAAAGCTCACTGAGCGACGGCCTGGGGCCGCTGCGCGTCGGCGGGGACGCGCTCCGAAGGGAAGAGGGGCTTGGCCGCGCCCGAGCGCTCGATGAGGGAGCGGACCTGAGGGGATACGGCCACGTTGTCCCAATCGCCCATCACATTGAACACGAGTGCCGGCGATTGGCTCGCGGGTGCGCCCGCAGGTGAAACGTTCGCCGTCAGGCTGATCGTGCGGTCCACTAGAAGCACCCGACCCTGGAGCGCGGCCTGCACGGTGGGGCCTTTCAGATGGGCTTCCACGATTTCGCCGACGCCGTCCTTCACCAGGATCTGCGCCTGCGCCTTGTCGAACGGTGTCCGGCCGCCTTTCCAGTTGAGGGAGGCGAGCAGCGGACGCTTGTCCACCCGGCGAAGGGCATCGTCGAGAGCGATGCCGACGATCTCCCCATCGACGATCTCGATGGAGGAACGGCCTTGAGCCTCGCGGATGACGTCCGCGGGATTCTTGCCCAATCCTTCGAAACTGAACTGCCCGGAAGCCAAGCCGGTGATCCAGCGTGGTTCACCCATGGCGACCAGGAAGGGCGCGATCTTCACCCCGGTGAAAGTCCCCTGGCTCTTCAGCTCGACCTGGCCGTCCTCCCTCACCAGAGACAGGCGGCCTTTCATGCTGCCGTCCTGGAACCCGGCCCGTCCGATCGAAGCCTCGATCCGTCCGGGCTGCACCAGCACGCTGGCCGCCATGTCGTCGAGGCTGAGGCGTCCAAGGCTGGCGCTCGCGGCCGAGAGGCGCAGATCGAGGTCCGTGCCGGTGGTCCGGGTCAGGTCGATATTCTCCTCGCTCCAGGCTCCGGAGGATGTCCGAGCCTGCGAGAAGGGCGCGAACAGGTCCGACAGGTTCAGCGTGTCGGCCGCGAGCGTACCGGTGATCACGGGGCGCTCCGTATCGAAGCGCACGCCCACGGTTCCTTCCAGCTTGTCATCCCCCAGCGTCACCGAAACGGCCGGCCAGGACAGGCGCCGGCGGTCCATCGAGAACTCGCCGGCGAGGGAGACTGCGCGCAACAGCGAGCCGAAGGGCAGCTCCACGCCGCTCCAGCGGGTAAAGTCGCGGACGGACTTGGCCTTGACCGTGCTTTCCCCCGTAATCCGAGGCGATAGGCCGAGCTGTGCCTCGCCTTCGGCCGTTACCCGTGCGGAATGCGTGGAAAGGGTCAGGGCGAAGGGACTGATCCGGTCCGAGACCAGGAGATCGGGGAAGACGGAAGCCTGTTCGAGGGAAACCACCTCGTCCCGCCACCTGGCCGATCCCGAGAGGGTCATGGGCTCGGCCGCATCGGCCCAGTGGAGCACGAGGTTGAACTGGTCGAGATTGGCTTCGTTCAGATCGGTCCAGCGCAAGGTGGATTTGTTGATGATCAGGCGCCGGGCATAGGTCTCACTCGTTCGGTCCTTGAGAACCTCCGCCCATTTGACCGATTGGAGCGCCTGGAGCGACGCCGTGATGCGGGTTTCTGTCAGGTCGAAATCCGAAAGCTCGATCCGCCCGAGAAGAAGGGGCAGGAGGCGAAGCTCTCCTCTCAGGGTTCCGCCCTCCGCCCTCACGGCTTGATCCGGGAACTGCAGCGTCACATCCTCGAACTTGACCCTGGGGATGGGCAGGACGGCGAAAGTGCTGCGGCCCCTGACCGTCAGGTCTAGTCCATATTTCTCCTTCACATGCTGCATCAGTTCGGCCGACAGGCCGCCACCGGGCAATGTCCACGGAGAGGCGGCCGTCCCGAGGACGGCGAGCGAAATCAGCGCAATGAGAAGGACTATGCGGCGAGACATGGAATATGCGTTGTAAACCTTGGACCCTGCCTAGCAAGCGATCATGAGGAGATGTCCTCAGGCAAGGCCGAAATCTTGGATCGTTCCTATATATCCATAGGAAGGGATTGTCTAAATTGAGGCCAAGTTGCAGGGTGCCGCCATTCGTAGCCGGGCGGCCTGCGGCAAAAACGCCGCAAGCTGCTCCCGAGGTTTATTGTTCGGACGCTTCTACAGCATCGGACCCAAAAGTGGACTTGCACTTTTGGGATTCATCCGATGCTTCGTCTATAGATGAGAGCATCGTTCGAAAAACCGGGCCCACTTTTCTGGACGATGCTCTAACGAGCATGAACATGCCCATGGGGAGAGGTTTTAATGGATAAGGTATACAGCGATGCGCGGGCAGCGCTGGCCGGAGCGGTCAAGGATGGCATGACCATCATGGCCGGGGGCTTCGGCCTGTGCGGCATTCCGGAGACGCTGATCGAGGCGATCCGTGATTCGGGAGCGAAGGGCCTGACCTTCATCTCCAACAATGCGGGCGTGGACGGCATCGGGTTGGGCCGCCTGCTCGAAACCCGCCAGATCCGCAAGATGATCTCGTCCTACGTGGGCGAGAACAAGCTCTTCGCCCAGCAGTTCCTCTCGGGCGAGCTGGAACTGGAGTTCAACCCGCAGGGCACGCTCGCCGAGCGCATCCGCGCCGGGGGTGCCGGCATTCCGGCCTTCTACACCAAGACCGGCGTGGGCACTCTCATCGCCGAGGGCAAGGAGGTGCGCGAGTTCAACGGCGAGAAATACGTCATGGAGACCGGGCTGTTCGCCGACATCTCCATCGTGCACGCCTATAAGGGCGACACGGAAGGCAACCTCGTCTACCGCAAGACCGCCCGCAACTTCAATCCGATGATGGCCACGGCCTCGCGCCTGACCATCGCCGAGGTCGAGCATCTGGTGCCGGAAGGCTCGATCGATCCGGACTGCATCCACACCCCGGGCATCTTCGTGAAGCGCATGGTGCATGTGCCCAACCCGGTCAAACACATCGAGCAACGCACGACCCGCAAGCGTGAGGAGACCGTCTGATGGCCTGGACCCGTGAACAGATGGCCGCCCGCGCGGCCAAGGAACTGCGCGACGGCTTCTACGTCAACCTCGGCATCGGCATCCCGACGCTGGTGTCGAACTTCATCCCCAAGGGCATGCGCGTGCAGCTCCAGTCGGAGAACGGCATGCTCGGCATGGGCCCGTTCCCCTTCGAGGGCGAGGAGGATGCGGACCTGATCAACGCCGGCAAGCAGACGATCACCGAGCTGCCGACGACGAGCTATTTCTCGTCGGCCGACTCCTTCGGCATGATCCGCGGCGGCCATATCGACCTGTCGATCCTGGGCGCCATGCAGGTGGCCGAGAACGGGGATCTGGCCAACTGGATGATCCCGGGCAAGATGGTCAAGGGCATGGGCGGGGCCATGGACCTGGTGGCCGGCGTCAAGCGCGTCGTGGTGGTGATGGAGCACGTGGCCAAGGCGAAGGACGGCTCGGAGGATCCGAAGCTGCTCACGGCCTGCAACCTGCCGCTGACCGGCCAGGGCGTGGTGGATCTCGTGATCACCGATCTCGGCGTGTTTGCCATCGACAAGAAGGGCGGCACCGGCATGACCCTGATCGAGCTGGCTGAGGGCGTGAGTGTGGATGAGATCAAGGCCAAGACCCAGGCCGGGTTCAAAGTCGACCTGAACGGCAAACAGTCCAACGCCGCCTGAGCGGCGCGGTCAGCGGACGTTTCACACGGGTCCCGGGGCATCCTCGGGGCCCGTTTTCTTTTCGGGGAACCCGAGCCAAGGCGGGCCCGTTTGCCCGGCATCGTCGGTTTTTGCCCTATGAACATGACACCCCTCGGTTCCGCCACGCTTCACCTGTGCATCGACATGCAGCGCCTCTTTTCATCGGACGGGCCCTGGCCAACTCCGTGGATGGAGCGCGTCCTGCCGACGGTCACGCGGATCGCCGAGCGCGCCCCGGACCGAACGGTCTTCACCCGCTTCATTCCTCCGTTCAGGTCCGAGGACATGCCCGGGACATGGCGCGGCTATTACGAGCAATGGCGCGATGTCACCCGCGAGCGCCTCGATCCGAGACTGCTGGATCTGATGCCCTCGCTGGAGCGGCTCACGCCGCCTGCCGTCGTGTTGGACAAACCGGTCTATTCGGCCTTTGCCGGTCACAAGCTGCGCGATCTCGTGAGCGAGCGTGGCATCGATACCCTGCTGATCACGGGCTCGGAGACGGACATGTGCGTTCTCGCCACCGTGCTCGGTGCCGTCGATCTTGGATTGCGGATCGTGATCGTCACGGACGGCGTGTGCAGCTCGTCGGACGAGGGGCACGATTCCCTCCTGACGCTCTACACGAAGCGCTACAGCTATCAGGTCGAGACGGTCACCAGCGAAGTCGTGCTCGATCAGTGGCCGTCCTGACCGGAGAGCCCTGTCGCCTGTATTCGAGCTGCATGGCGACGAGATCGGCCGTGGGGTCGCCGTAGCGCGCTGCGATCTCCTGGAGCGCCTGATCCAGGGCCTGGGCCGGCCGCTGGCTCCCAATCGCCGGCAGGAGATGCTCCGCCGACCAGCTGATGGCCACCTTGTCGGGAATGATGCGGATCCGGCTGCGGGTCTCGAGCGCGTCGTCCGAGCGGGCGAACGTCACGGCGCGTGACCGGTAGGTCCTCGACCAGGCATCCGCCACCAGGGCCAGCGACACCTCGTCGGCGCCAGGGCGAAGATCGATGCCGAGCTGCTCGCGATTCCAGAACGCGAGCATATTGCCGATGATCGTCAGGACGAAGGGCTGCGAGAACGAGAACGCATCGCTGCGGTGGCTTGCATCCCAATGAGAAAGGCCGAGATCGCGGGCGACGGCCTCGGCCTTGCTCCGGCCCGCAATCGCCTCGATCAAGGTGAGTGCCATCGGCATGGAAGCACTGATCCCGGTCGTCGTCGCAACGCCCCGGTCGACGACCATCCGCCGGTCCGCGACATAGCGGGTGGCGGGATGTTTCCTGCGCAGTTCATCGAGATAGTACCAATGCGTTGTGGCCTGCTTGCCGTCGAGCAGGCCGGCTTCACCGACGATCTTGGCACCGGCACAGACGCCGACGATCATCGCTCCCTTGTCGGCCTGCGTCCTGAGCCATTGCAGGACGGCCGGGTCGTCGTCGCGGCTCATGGCGGGAACGATCACGTAATCGGCGCCGTCCGGGTGGCGGGCATCGAAGTCCGCCACGGTCATGTCCGGCACGACCTTGAATGCCGGATACAGGGTCACCGGTCCGGGCTCCGTCGCCAGTGCCACCACATCGGCCACATCGGCACGCCGGAGGATGCCGTAGGGCATGAGGTAATCGGTGGTTTCGGTCGCGTCGTTGAGGCCGAGGATTGCGACGAGCGGGCGCTGGCGCTTCGGCGGCTTCAAGGCCGCGAGCATCGCATCGGCCTCTTTCTGCGCAATGGCAGGGGCAGCGCCCACATCCGGCGCTGGCGGCAGGGAGAGGATCCAGGTTGCGCCGATGGTTGCAAGAAGCGCGGCAACGCCCAAACTGGTCCACCAGAATAGCCGCTTCTTCATGCTACTCATACTCCGAGCCTGCCGCACGACATCGTAGGTCGCGTCCCCGAGGCGGTCCACCTTATCGAAAGGCGATAGCCCCTTAGAGCATCGTGCAAAAAAGTGGACCCGGTTTTTTGCTCAGGACGATGCTCTCATCCAAAACAAAGCATCGGCCCCAAAAGTGCAAATTCACTTTCGGGGCCGATGCTTTAGAGGCAGGTCCCGGTCTCAGACCGGCGAATCCGTCGTCGAACTATCTGTGCTCTCCGTCACTCTCGGTCGCACCTCGGCGCTGCGCACGAGCTGGATCACCGGGAGAAGGCCGACGAGGACGATGACGAGGGCCGCCAGCGACCCGTCCTCGAAGCGGCCCCGCGAGGCATAGGTGTAGACGAGCGTCGAGAGCGTTTCCGTGTTGAGAGGCCGCAGCAGCAGGGTTGCCGGCAGCTCCTTGATGCAATCGACGAAGATCAGCAGGGCGGCGCTGGCGAGAGCCGGGCGCATCAGCGGGATCTGGATTGCCCAGACCATCTCCCGCGGCGAAGCGCCCAGGGTCCGCGCGGCGTCCTCGAGGCTTGGCGACACCCGGTCCAGTCCGGCCGAGAGAGAGCCGGTGGCGATGGACAGGAAGCGGATCACATAGGCGATGACGATGCCGCCGGCGGCGCCCATCAGGAGGAGGCCGATGCGCTCGCCGGTGAGGCTGCGCCAGAGGGTGCCGATCAGGTTGTCGATCCCGACGAGCGGCGTCATCAGCCCGAGCGCCAGAACCGTACCGGGCAGGGCATATCCGAGACCCGCCACGAAGAGTGCGCCCTTGGTCAGGTAATTCTTCGACAGGCGGGCGGCCGAGACGAGCACCACCGCGAGGACCAGCACCGTGCAGGTCGCCACGACCGAGAGGCCGATGGTCGTCATGAAATGCGCGAAGAACTCCGCGTCGAACTGAGCGAAGAGGCTGCCGCGCAACGTTTCACGCAGGAGGAAGGCCGTCGGGATGATGAAGCCCAGGACGACCGGAGCGGCACAGAGAATTGTCGCGACCCAGCCTCGGATGCCGAAAAGCGGGACGGGATGCACCGTGCGATGCCGCTTGGGCGAAGCGGCATAGCGCCGGTCGCGGCGGCCATAGCGCTCGATCAGGATCAGGCCGATCACGAAGGCCAGCATGACGCAGGCGATCTGCGCCGCGCCCGGCAGGCTGCCGCGGTTGAGCCAGGTGTTGTAGACGGCAACGGTGAGCGTGCGAACGCCGAGATACTCGCTCGCGCCGATGTCGTTCAGGGCTTCCAGGAGGGCGAGGGAAACGCCGACGGCGAGGGCCGGGCGGGCCAGGGGAAGGGCGATGATGCGGAACAGCTTGATGCGGCTGGCGCCCAGCGTGCGCGCCACCTCCAGCATGCTGGCGCTCTGCGTCAGGAACATCGCCCGCGCGGCGATGTAGATGTAAGGATAGAGCACCGCGGACATCACCAGGATGCAGCCGGGAAGCGAGCGGATTTCAGGAAACCAGTAATCGCCGCGCGACGTCCAGCCCATGAGGCCGCGAAGGGCCATCTGGACGAGGCCGGCGGAGTCGAAGATTTCGACGTAAATATAGGCGGTGATGTAGGTCGGCACTGCCAGCGGCAGAGGCAGCAGCCACACCAGGATGCCGCGTCCCGGAAAGCGGTGAGCCGTGACGAGCCAGGCCGCCGTGATGCCCATCGAGCCCGCCACGATGCCGATCCCGGCCAGCAGCGCCAAGGTGTCGATGGTGCTCGCCGGCAGAACGTTCGCGATCAGATGCGGCCAGATCTCCATATCGCCTTCGGCGGCGATTTCGATCAGCGCCGCAAGCGGCAGAAGAACGACGAGACCGATGGCTGCCACGGCGGCCGAGAGCCACCAGGGGAGGCGCGTTGCCTTTCGCCGGGACGACAGTCGGGATGCGGTCTGGGTTTCAGCGATCACGGTCGGATGGAAATGGCGCCGCCGTCACCGGCAGCGCCTCTTGGGAGCAGGAGAGGGCGGCTCAAAAGCTACCCCGTGTCTTATTGGTCGAAGCCGACCTTGTCGACCAGTTCGCTGGCCTTCTTGCGCAGCTTCGCGATCTCGGAGATCGGGATGTTGTCGGCCTTCAACTCGCCGAAGGACGCGATGGTCGGATGGACCTTGATGCCGGCCTTGATCGGATATTCGGAATTGGCCTCCGCATGGATTTCCTGGGATGCATCGGAAACCATGTATTCCATGAACTTCACCGCGTTCGCCTTGTTCGGCGCGTTCTTGGTCAGGGCAAGCCCCGAGACGTTCACGTGGGTTCCGCCACCCTCGAAGGTCGGGAGGATCACGTTGATCGCCTCGCCCCACTTCTTCTGCTCGGGATCGCTGCCGTTGAGCATGAGCGAGACGTAGTAGGTATTGCCGACGGCGATGTCGCAGACCCCGGCGAGGATGTCCTTGGCCTGCTCGCGGTCGCCGCCCGAGGGCTTCCTGGCGAGGTTCGCCTTCACGCCCTTCAGCCACTCTTCGGCCTTCGCCTCGCCCTTGTGGGCGATCATGGCGGCGATCAGGCTGATGTTGTAGAGATGCTGGCCCGAGCGGATGCAGACCTTGCCCTTCCACTTGGGGTCGGCAAGCTCCTCGTAGGTGAACTTGTCCTGCTTCACGCGCTCCTTGGAGGCGTAGACGACGCGGCCGCGCAAGGCGATGCCGAACCAGTGCCCTTCTGGATCGCGGTAAGCCGCGGGAATGACCTTTTCGAGTGCTTCGGACTTCACGGCTTGAGTCACGCCGTAATCCTTCGCGGCCGCGAGGCGGCCGATATCGACGGTGATGATCAAGTCGGCGGGGCTGTTCTGGCCCTCGGCGCGGATGCGTTCCTCGAGGCCGTTGGCGATGAAGATCGTGTTGACGCGAATGCCGGTCTCCTTGGTGAACTCGTCAAGGACGGGCTTGATGAGGCCGGGCTCGCGCGTGGTGTAGATGTTCAGCACTTCCTCAGCCGAGGCCGAGAGGCTCGATCCTGCCAGCACACCGAGAGCGGCAGTGCCGAAGAGCAGCCCGCGCGCAAACGAAACGTTCACCTTCATGAATTCCTCCAGCAATCATGCCAGGGCAGGCGTCTCAGCCGGCCGTGTTGACGTTGCTAGAACCATGATAGAGGTGGCGGGTCAAATGAAAAACAAGTGATTTCAATAGCTTATAAAAATTCTAAACTGCCGCTTCCTTATAGGCATTCTAAGCTGATGCGGCCTAAGCTGATGCGGCCTTCTGAACCGGCGCCACATCCGGCAGTTCGGCCCGCAGGCGGGTGATCTCGTCTTCCATCTTCTCCATGTTCGAGAAGAGGCGCTCGCTGGCGAGGCGCAGGAAGTAGAAGCCGAATTCGGGGTTCTGGAAATAGAGCTGGCGCACCTCGTCATAGGAGATGCTGAGCACCTCGCCGGCCTCGAGGCATTCGAGAGTCTGGGAGCGCGTGTTGTGCGGCGACATGAAGCCCATCTCGCCGACGACCTGGCCCTGCAGAAGCTCGATGTCGATTTCCTTCAGGCGGTAACGCCCGGAGATCGTGAAGTACATGCAATTGGCGATATCGCCCTTGGCAAAGAGCACTTCGCCGGACGTGGTCTGGCGGCGCGTCATGAAGGGCTTGAGCCACTCCATGGACAGGTCGCTCTTGGAGGCCTGCTTCACGCGCTTGATCAGGCCCAGCATCTGATACAACCGGACGCTGTTCAGCGGCAGCAGGATCAGGTTGACGACGATGCTCGGATAGTTCCCGGTGAACGAGGAGAAGATCAGGGAGCAGATATTGGCGCCGATCCCGATGCAACGCAGCGGGATGATGGTCTTCATGGCGCTGCCCGTGACAGCAAGGACTGCGCCGAACCAGCCGATTGCCTCGAACCAAGTCATGAATCCTCACCCCGCCTCTGATTTATCGTAACGGCATATACCACCAGGATAGGAATGAGCGCCAGCTACGCATTGGCGCATGGCCGAAGACTCTTAAGGGGAGTGCAGTCTCTCGGCGGGGGCGCCAACCGGCGCCCCCGACCAATGCTTCATCCCCGGAGAGGTCAGGGGCGGGGAGTCGAAACTTGGCCCGGCACGCTCAGGCCCCGGCGCTGGGAGGTTGTGCTTGCCCGCGGAGCGGCGGAAGAGGGGCGGACGCTGCTTCCGGAGACGGATGGTGGCGGCGGAACAGGATCGCGCGGCAGGACACCGGCTGGAATCGCCGAGTTGGAGCAACCGCTCAAGGCGAGTCCGGCAAGCAAGACGGCAGCAAAAGATACGAAATTACGCATGTCTTTACTCCATTAGGATTGCTGCAGAAGCTAGACCATAAGAAGAGGATGTCGAGTCTCGGAGTGCAGTGACAGTTCCTGGTCGCTGAATTGCTGGCCATGCCGTAAAGAAGTCCGCTCGATGAATGTCAGGCTGGAGCGTCGCTGGGCGTGAAGAAGCGCGCTCACCTTTCACTGACGTGGTCCTTCGGGTGGTTGACGCGGCCCCCAGGGCCGCACGAAGTGGTAGGAAAGATTCGCCCGAAGGGCTCCTCCGTAAGGCGGCAATGCCTAATTAGTAAAAGAGAATGAGAGAGGATTGCATGGAGGATCGTTTCCTCGTGAAGACAGCAGGCGCCCTGATCGCCCTCGTCGTTTGTTCCGGCTCAGCCTTGGCCAAGTGCCAGGACGGCCCTGGGCCGGGAGTAGATTGGTCCGGCTGCTCGAAGGCCCGCCTGATGCTGACCAACGAGGACTTGACGGGCACCAACTTCCAGCGCTCCCTGCTGACCTTGAGCGATTTCGCCTCTTCGAAGATGGCCGGGGCCAACCTGAGCGAGACGGAAGTCAGCCGTACCCGCTTCGAAGGGGCTGATCTGTCCAAGGCGAATTTCACCAAGGCACTCGGCTGGCGCGCCAATTTCGGCCAAGCCAATCTTAACGGTGCCGATTTCAGCTCTGCCGACATGAACCGCTCGAATTTTGCCCAGGTCAAAGCCGCGGGAGCGAATTTCAGCAAGTCGGAACTGAACCGGTCCGACTTCAGCGGTGCCGATCTTGCGGGCGCCAACATCTCGAAGGCAGAGCTCGCGCGGGTGCTCTTCCAAAGCGCGAAGATCGCCGGTGTGGACTTCAGTTATTCCAATCTTTCGCGATCCCGTTTGGATGGATTGGATCTGCGGAACGTGAATTTAACAGGCTCCTATCTTTATCTGACGCAAATTGGTGGTGCCGATCTGAGTGGCGCCACGGGTCTCACACAGGCGCAGATCGAGATCGCCTGCGGCACGGCGCAGACCAAACTTCCTGCCGGTCTCAATCCTCCGAAAACCTGGCCCTGCCAGGAAGAGGAGGAGTGAAGCCCGAACGTGTCCGGTGAAACCAAGCCGCAGCGTGGCCGTTGAACCTGGAGGAGCACAGTCTCAAATAGATTTTCGGTCCGTTTCTTTGAAGGAGTGCGTTCGATTTGACCACGCTCAAGGAATTCGAGGATGCCCTGCGCGAGCAGGGAATGAACATGGCACTCGCCATTCTGGAGAAGCTCCGCGAGCGTGATCGCTCCAAACGCTCCCTGGCCCCCGCGCGTCGCATCACCGGACGAAAGATGACGCCTGAACTCGCCCGTCGAATCCTGGAGCTGCACGGGACGACGGAGATGACCCAGCAGGAGATCGCCTTCCAACTGGGCGTCAATCAGGGGCGCGTGAACGAAGTGATCAAGCGTGGGAAGTGGCTCCATGACGATCCGAACGCGCCGGAGGCTATCGCGCGAGACAAGGCAAAGGCGCGCATGGCTAGCGTCGATGATCGAAAGCGGCCCGAACGCCGTGCGATGAAAACCCTCTCTTCATCGCAAAAGAAGAGTGCAAAGCCCAAGTCGAACAATCAGGCTCAATTGTTGCTGGGTGACCTGTAGCGGGGAGGGCGGCAGCGTTATCGCCAGAAAAAACCCCGCCCAAAGGGCAGGGTTGAGTGATCTCCTCGCCTTCGGTTGTCAAGCCGAAAACGCGATCATTAGGGCATGGCTTCAAAGTAAAGTCAAATGACTTTCAAGGTCTTGCCGCGAGACCTATTTTCTAAACGTTTGGATAAAATTCTTTTCGTCAAAAGTAGTACTACTTTTGCACCCATTGAATACTGATCGAATATGTAGGTGTTGCACCTTTGCCATAGCATTCTGGAGCGGAACAGGCTTAAGTTTCTACCGTGAGTCCACATCAAGGGGTTACGGTTATGAGAAAGTGCGTACTAAGCCTCCTCGCAGGGGTTGCAAGCGTAACGCTTGTTGCAGCCGCTGCCTCCGCTGCGGACCTACCGGTCCGTGCTGCCCCTCCGCCGGTCATCGCGGCCGTTCCGGTCTTCACCTGGACCGGCTTCTATATCGGTGGCAACCTCGGCTGGGGTTGGCGTAACAGCAACAATGACACTGTGTTCCTCGGAGGACCTGGCATTCCTGCCGGCATCGCCGGGGGCACGCTCATCTTCGATAACAACAACGACGGCGCCTTCACGGGCGGTGGCCAGATCGGCTACAACTACCAGATCGGCTCGTTCGTGATCGGTGTCGAGACCGACATCCAGGGGATCGACAACGGCAATAATGATGCGATCTTCATCCCAGGACCGGGCTTTGCCGGCGGCACCTTCGTCCCCGGCCGGTTTGAGAGCTCTGCGGATTGGTGGGGTTCGACGCGCGTGCGCGCCGGTGTGGCCTTCGATCGCGTCCTGATCTACGCCACCGGTGGTGTCGCCTACACGGACAACGACACCGGCTGGGCCGTCGGTGGCGGTCTCGAGTGGGCTCTGCCGACGAACTGGAACATGTTCGGCGGCACCAGCGCGGTCACTCTCGGCCTTGAGGGCCTGTGGGTCAGCATCGATCAGAGCGATAACAATAATGGTTCTGTCGGGACCTTCCAGCCGGTTGCCGGCCCGGCGGTCGATGTGTTCCTGCCGCGGACCAACAACGATCAGGACTTCTTCGTCGCCCGTGCCAAGCTGAACTTCAAGTTCGGCACGTACTGATCGGTCGATACAAAGACGGAAAGGCCCGGGGATTTCCCGGGCCTTTTTTGCATGGGTCTCGATCTCTGACCGGATGGAAGAGCCGCGCTCGGAAGGAGGTAGCCGCGACCATGTCCTTTGAGAGGATCTATGGTCGCGGCCCCGGCCCGTGTTTGCCCCCACGGGAAGCTAAGCCCTAAACCCTGGAAACGTGACTTCAATGAGGCATGAGCTAGGGCGTAAGATTTTAGAAAAAAAGTTCGGAACCAAATACGGCTCTCGACGTTTATTGACATCTCCGGTCACTTTTGCCCCTACGGCCGGACACCTTAAAGAGCACCTCCGGGTGCTCTTTCTTTTTTGGAATTCCTCGCTTTTCAACTCGAATCGCTGTCGTACCTAAGCTTAAAAAGCGGGAATTCCGCGTTCAAGCGTCCCAAGCGTGGCAATGTCTGCATGGCTGCAAAGCTGGCTTTCGGACGTAGGCGCTCAGCCCAATGTGCGTTCGTCCGCGATCACCTTCCCGTCGTTCGGAAGGCTTCCGGGGTGTGCAAACGAGACCTGCCCCTTGAGTTTGAGAACGTTCTGCAACGACGCTCCGAGCGACGCCGCGAGAGCATCGGTCGGGCCGTCCGTTTCCGCCATCAGCGTCATGACGTCGGCCTCGCCCTCACGGGTGACCACGAGGCGCAGGCGGCCGAGTTCGGGATGGCGCCGGCCGATCTCCGCCACCTGCTCGGGCCGCACGAACATCCCCTTGACCTTGGTGGCTTGATCCGCGCGGCCCATCCATCCCTTGATGCGCATGTTGGTCCGGCCGCAGGGGCTGAGACCGCTCATGGCCGCGGTCAGGTCCCCGAGAGCGAGGCGGAGGATAGGATGGTGCGGATCGAGCGTTGTCACGACGATCTCGCCGACGTCGCCTTCCGGCACAGGGTCGCCCGTGCCCGGCCGCACGATCTCGACGATGACGTCCTCACTGACGACGAGCCCTTCGCGGGCCGAGGTCTCGTAGGCGATGAAGCCGAGATCTGCCGTCGCATAGGCCTGGTAGGCCTCGATGCCTTTCGCTGAAAACTCTTCCTGCAGCGACTTCGGAAAAGCCGCCCCGGAGACGAGCGCGCGCCTGATGGACGAAACATCGCGGCCGGACGATGCTGCGCCGTCGAGCAGGATCTTCAGGAAATCCGGCGTGCCGCAAAACGCGACGGGGCGATAGGCCTCGATCAGCTCGAATTGCTGCTCGGTGTTGCCAGGACCCGCCGGGATGACGGCGCAGCCGAGGGCGCGCGCGCCGGAATCCATGATGAAGCCACCGGGGGTCAGGTGGTAGCTGAAGGTGTTGAGCACCACGTCGCCGCGCCGAAACCCGGCGGCGAAAAGGCCGCGCGCCGCGCGCCAGGGATCCGGCGCATCGGTTTCCGGCTCGAAGATCGGGCCGGGCGACGTGAAAAGGCGGCCGAAGGAGCCCGGCGCACCGGAGACAAACCCGCCGAAGGGCAGGGCGGCTTTCTGCAGGCCCGGCAGTTCGGATTTGCGCAGCACCGGCAGGGTGGCGAGCGCTTCGCGGCTCCTGATGCCGTCGAGATCGATGCCTGCGAAGCGCTCCGCATAGGCGGGGGCTTTGGCCGCCTGCTTCAGGATCTCCGGCAGCCGGGCGCAGAGTGCAGCTTCGCGCTCGGCGGGATCGCGGGTCTCAAGGGTGTCGAAGGTATCGGACAAGGCTGTATTCCTGACTTTCTGACGCGTCACGCCAGCCAGCGCTTGCGGCGCTTGTAGCTTTTCACGGCGCGGAAGGATTTGCGGTCGCCCTCGGAAACCCCAAGATAGAATTCCTTCACGTCCTCGTTCTCGCGCAGCATCCGGGCTGGTCCGTCCATCACGACGCGGCCCGTTTCCAGGATATAGCCGTAGGTGGCGTATTTCAGCGCCATGTTGGTGTTCTGCTCGGCGAGCAGGAAGGACACGCCCTCCGACGTGTTGAGGATGCGCACGATCTCGAAGATTTCTTCCACGATCTGCGGCGCGAGACCCATGGACGGCTCGTCGAGCAGGATCATGGAGGGGCGCGACATCATCGCCCGGCCGATGGCGCACATCTGCTGCTCGCCGCCGGAGGTGTAGCCCGCCATGGAGGTGCGCCTCTGCTTCAGGCGCGGGAAATAGTCGTAGATCGCCTCCAGGTCGCGCCGGATGGCGGCATTGCCGTCCCGACGCGTGAAGGCGCCGGTGAGCAGGTTCTCCTCGATGGTGAGATGGCCGAAGCAATGGCGGCCTTCGAGAACCTGGATGCAGCCGCGCCGCACCAGTTCGTTGGGCGAAAGCCTGTCGACCCGCTCGCCCTTGAATTCGATCGACCCCTTCGTCACCTCGCCGCGCTCCGCGTGGAGCAGGTTGGAAATGGCCTTGAGCGTCGTCGTCTTGCCAGCGCCGTTCGCGCCGAGCAGCGCCACGATGCCGCCCTTGGGAACGTTGAGGGACACGCCTTTCAGCACGAGGATGACATGGTCGTAGACGACCTCGATGTTGTTGACGGTCAGGACGGTTTCGGCCGGGGCTGGCGCATTGTCGGCATCCGGCCGAATGGCATTGGACATGAGATGGTTCCTCAGATGTCTGTCTGCGTAAGTGGTTGAACCGAGGTCGTGGGCGCCCCTCCCGTCATGGCCGGGCTTGTCCCGGCCATCCCGATTTAAGGAGCATACTGCTTCAATAAATTGGGATCACCGGCACAAGGCCGGTGATGACGGTGGAGGCGTATCAGCTTGCCTTGTCGCAAGCCTCAGTCCGCTTGGGCCAGCCGGCGTTCTTCTCGGCATAGTCCTTCGCGGCCGCGTCGAGCTGGCCTTTCACGCGGTCGGTCATGGGCTCGATGGGGTCGGAAATCTTCACCCACTTCGCGCCGTCCCATTCCTGCATGAAGGCGGGGCGATGGCCGTTATGATCGGCGCAGCTCAAGGTGAGGGTCTCCGTGAAGCCTTCGAGGCCCAGTTCCTTCAGTCGGGCTGGATCGAGCTTGATGTTCTCCATGCCGCGGCGCACGTCCTCGCCGGTCACCGTCTTCTTGCCGGTGATCTTCTGGGCCTGGGCGATGCCTTCGGCGATCAGCAGCGAGTTGTAGATTCCGCGATTGTAGAGAAGCTCGCCGACCTTGTCCTTCTGGGCCTTGGACATGCCCTTGTCGACCACGTGCTTCTGGATGTCCTGGATCGCCGGGAAGTTGGTGCCCACCGCGTGCCAGTTGAGCATCTTGAAGCCCTTGGCGCCGCCGCCGCCGCTCCGGGCGTCGTCCTCGCCCGGCCACCAGACCGAGTAGAACTTGTCCATCGGGTAGCCTGAGCGCACCGCTTCCTTGATCGCCGCGCCGTTCATGGAGCCCCAGCCCCACATGATCATGTAGTCGGGCCGGTCGCGGCGCGCCGAGAGCCATTGCGAGGACTGGTTCTGCATGTCCTGGGCGGCGACGGGATAGAGCGCCACCTCGAAGCCGATGTCCTTGGCGAGTTCCTGGAGCAGCGGGACCGGCTCCTTGCCGAAGGCGGCGTCGAGATGGATGAAGCCGATCTTCTTGCCTTTCAGCTTCTCGAGGCCGCCTTCCTTCTGGCCGATATACTTGATGATCATCGACAGGCCGTCCCAATAGGTGTCCGGCGGGTTGAACACCCAGGGGAAGATGTCGCCGCGCGCCGAGGCCGAGAGGCCGTAGGCCATGGAAAGGATCGGGATCTTGTCCACGGAGGCGCGCGGAATGAGCGGCAGCGTGATGCCGGTGGACCACGGATTGACGACGACCGGGTTCTTGCCCTTCACGGCCTCGTAGCATTCGACGCCTTTCTTGGTGTCGTAGCCGGTCTCGCATTCCTCCAGCACGAGCTTCACGCCGCCGATGCCGCCGTCGCGCTGGTTCAGCATCTCGAGATAGTCGTGCATGCCGTCGGCGATGAAGGTGCCCGAGCCCGCGAAGGGGCCGGTGCGATAGGTGAAGAGGGGGACGTAGATCGAATCCTGCGCGAAGGCGGGCAGGGCAGTGCCCGCGAGCATCGTCGCGGTGGCGAGTCCAAGGCTTAATTTGCGAAACGACATGGTTGCGTTTCCTCCCATTGTATCGGCCGAGAAGCCGACTTCTTGTTGCCTGTTCCGTCTCCTTTGGGTCCGGTCGTCAGTAGGGGAACGGCCAGACCAGGAGCTTCTGCTTGCCGATCTGCCAGAGCCGCGCRAGGCCGTGCGGTTCCACGATCAGGAAAAAGATGATGAGCGCGCCCACGATCATGAAGCGCAGATGCTCGATGACGTCGGCTCCGACCGAGAGGCCGAAGGGCGACAGCATGGCCGGAAGCACGATGCCGAGCACGATGGGCAGGATGAAGATCAGCGCCGCGCCGAAGAACGAGCCGATGAGGCTCCCCAATCCTCCGATGATCACCATGAACAGCATGAAGAAGGACTGGTTGATGTTGAACACGTCGTATTCCGCGCCGCCATACCAAAGGAAGACGAGCAGCGCGCCGGCGACGCCGCAGTAATAGGACGAAACCGCGAAGGCGAGGAGCTTCGTCTGGAGCGGCCGAATGCCCATGAGCTCGGCCGCGAGATCCATGTCGCGGATCGCGATCCACATGCGCCCGATGCGGCCGTGGATGAGGTTCGAGGCGAGCCAGGTGAGGAGGATCACGATGGTCAGCACCACCAAGTAGCGCGTCTGCGGCGTCGCGTTCGGCCCCATGATCGGAACGCCGAAGAGGGTGCGTAAGGGCGCGTCGAGCGCGCCCGAGACATTGTAGTTCACGAGCCACGGGATACGGATGAAGCACCATTGCAGGAAGAACTGGGCGGCAAGCGTCGCGACCGCCAGGTAGAAGCCCTTGATGCGTAAGGAAGGTAGGCCGAACAGGGCGCCGATCGCGGCGGAGAAGAAGCCCGACACGAAGATCCAGACGATCACGTTCACGCCCGGGAAGGCCGTCATCAGCTTGTAGCAGGCATAGGCGCCCACACCCATGAAGGCGCCGGTGCCGAGCGACAGAAGGCCCGTATAGCCGGTGAGGATGTTGAGGCCGATGGCCGCGAGGGAGAATACCAGGAACGGGATCAGCACCGCCTGGAGCAGGAAGTTGCTGCCGAAAAAGGCGAGCGCATAGGCGGCCAGGATGATGAGCGCCAGTCCGATCCGGTCTTCCCGCAAGGGGAAGATCGCGCTGTCCGCGACGTAGTTGGTCTTGAACTGGCCGGCCTCGCGGTAGAGCACTGAGACGTCTCCCTAAATCCGTTCGATGATCTTTTCGCCGAACAGACCCTGCGGCCTGTAGAGCAGGAAGAGGAGGGCGATGACGTAGGCGAGCCACGTCTCGACGCCGCCGCCGACCAGCGGCCCCCAGTAGAATTCCCCGAGCTTCTCGCCGACCCCGACGATAAGCCCGCCGATGATGGCACCGGGGATCGATGTGAAGCCGCCGAGGATGAGCACGGGCAACGCCTTGAGCGCGATGACCTGGAGCGAGAACGACACGCCGGAGCGCGCACCCCACATGATGCCCGCCACCAGCGCCACGACGCCGGCGGCGAACCACACGATCACCCAGATCTGGTTGAGCGAGATGCCCACGGAGAGCGCCGCCTTGTGGCTGTCGGCTACGGCGCGGAGCGCCCGGCCGATGCGCGTCTTGGAGAAGAACACGGCGAGCAGGCCGATCATGATCGACGCGATGATTGCGGCGGCGATGTCGAGATGCTGGAAGCGCACCATGCCTCCGAGCATCTCCACCTCCGTCGTGCCCTGAGGCAGGAAGAGCTGCTCCGTGATCATTTCCCTCGGGCTGCCGCCGAAGATGAGCTCGCCGAAGCCGATGAGGAAATAGGTGAGCCCGAAGGTCGCCATGAAGAGGATGATGTCGGGCTGGTTGACGAGCGGACGAAGCACCACCCGCTCGACCACCATGGCGAGAATGAGCATGGCGAGAGCCGCCAGGACGAGCGCCAGGAAAGCCGGCACCCCCTTCTCGTAGAGGCCGACCAGGATCAGGGCGGCGAACACGACCATGATGCCCTGGGCGAAGTTGAACACCCCGGAGGCCTTGAAGATGAGCACGAAGCCGAGCGCGATCAGGGCGTAGAGTACGCCCGAGACGAGACCTTCCCAAAGGGTCTGGATCAGGAGATCCGGCGCCTCGCCCATGAAGACGAAGGGTTCGATGAAGACCTTGTAGAGCATGTCCATCGTCAAGAACCCTTCAATGCGCCACGCCGAGATAGGCGTCGATCACGCGCTGGTTGCTCTTGACCTCGGCCGGCGTGCCGTCGGCGATCTTGCGGCCGTATTCCAGCACCACGACCCGGTCGGAGAGGTCCATCACAACGCCCATGTCATGCTCGATCAGCGCGATGGTGGTGCCGTATTGCTGGTTCACCTCCAGAATGAAGCGGGACATGTCCTCTTTCTCTTCGAGGTTCATGCCCGCCATGGGCTCGTCGAGAAGCAGCAGCTCCGGCTCCATGGCCAGGGCCCGCCCGAGTTCGACCCGCTTCTGAAGGCCGTAGGGCAGGCGCCCGACCGGAACCTTCCTGATGTGCTGGATCTCGAGAAAGTCGATGATCTCCTCGACGAAACGGCGGTGCTCGACCTCCTCCTTCATGGCCGGGCCATGGCGGAAGAGCTGCCAGAAGAAGTTCGAGTGCATCTTGATCGAGCGGCCGGCCATGATGTTGTCGAGGGTCGACATGCTCTTGAAGAGGGCCACGTTCTGGAACGTGCGGGCGATGCCGCCGCGCGCGGCCTCGTAGGGCCGCATCTTCGGCCGCTTGACGCCCTTGAAGGTGATGCGGCCTTCGGTGGGATAGTAGAAGCCGTTGATGCAGTTGAGCATCGAGGTCTTGCCCGCGCCGTTCGGCCCGATGATGGCGCGGATCTCACTCTTGCGGATGTCGAACGACACGTCGGTGAGAGCCTTCACGCCGCCGAAGCCGAGAGAGACATTGTCCACGGCGAGCAGCACATCGCCCTTGCCCATGACAGGATGATCGGGTGCTCTCATTCCGCCGCCTCCAGCACCGGTCCCGACTCCGTGGTTGGGTAGAGCTTCATGTCCCTGATCCTGACCCGCGCGGAGATCACGCCCTTGCGCCCATCCTCGAACGTGACTTCCGTGGAAATGTCGGCCTCGCTGGAGCCGTCATAGAGTGCGTCGATGAGGGGCGCGTAGCGCTCTGCGATGAAACCGCGGCGCACCTTCTGCGTGCGCGTGAGCTCGCCGTCGTCGGCATCGAGCTCCTTGTGCAGGATGAGGAAGCGCCTGATCTGGGCCCCGCCCATGCGCGGCTCGGAGGCGAGCGAGCGGTTCACCTCGTCCACGTGCTTCTCGATCATGTCGTAGACCAGCTTATGGCCCGCGAGTTCCTGGTAGGACGCGTAGGTCACGCCGTTCCGCTCGGCCCAGTTGCTCACCGCCACGAGATCGATGTTGATGAAGGCGGCCACATAGTCGCGCCCATCGCCGAAGCAGACCGATTCCTTGATGTTGGGATAGAATTTCAGCTTGTTCTCGACGTATTTCGGCGGGAAGAGCGCGCCGTCGCGCATTCGGCCGACATCCTTTGCCCGGTCGATGATCTTCAAATGGCCGTTCTGGTCGAAGAAGCCGGCATCGCCCGAATGTACGAAGCCGTCCGGCGTCTTCGTCTCCGCCGTCTTCTCATCGTCCTTGTAATAGCCCACGAAGATGCCGGGCGAGCGGTAGAGGACCTCGCCGTTGTCGGCGATGCGGATCTCCACCTGCGGGGCCGGGCGGCCCACCGTGTCGGCGCGGATTTCGCCGTTGGGCTGCATGGTGATGTAGACGGATGCCTCCGTCTGCCCATAGAGCTGCTTCAGGTTCACGCCGATGGAGCGATAGAAGCGGAAGATCTCCGGCCCGATGGCCTCGCCCGCCGTGTAGCCGACCTTCACCCGCGTCATGCCGAAGCGGTTGCGTAAGGGCGCATAGACCAGCACGTTGCCGATCTGCCAGAGCAGACGGTCCCAGGCGCCGACGCCCGGCTCTCCATTCAGGATCTTCTCGCCCACCTTGTTGGCGTGCCGGATGAAGAAGCGGAACATGCGCCGCTTGAGGGCGCCCGCATCCTCGATGCGCACCATGGTCAGCGTCAGCATGCTCTCGAAGACGCGCGGCGGCGCGAAGACGTAGGTCGCGCCGATCTCGCGGCGGTCCTCCGCCACGGTCTCGGGGCTCTCAGGGCAGTTGACGCAAAGCCCCGAGAGGATCGCCTGCGCATAGGAGAAGATGTGGTCGCCGACCCAGGCGATGGGCAGATAGGCGATGATCTCGTCCGTCTCGTCGAGCTTGTCGAAATCGCAGCCGATCTCCGCGGCGGCGATCACCGCATCGGAGGTCAGCATCACGCCCTTCGGCCGCCCGGTCGTGCCGGAGGTGTAGAGAATGATGGCGAGGTCGGAGCCTTTGCCGTCCTGCAGCGCCTGATCGATGGCGGCGGCCTCCTCAGCATCGGTCAGGCGGGCGCGGCCCTCTTCCACGACGGATTCGATGGAGTGGAGCCGGCCATGATCGTAGTCGCGCAGGCCCTTCTGCTCGTCGTAGAGCACGCGTTCGAGCTGCGGCAGCTGGTCCGAGACGGACAGGATCTTGTCGACCTGCTCCTGATCCTGCACGGCCGCGTGGGTCACCTCGGCATGGGCCAGCACATAGGCCATCTCCTCCGCGACCGAGTCCGCATAGACCGGGATCGGGATCGCGCCGAGCCATTGGGCGGCGCAGATGCTCCAGTAGAGATACGGGCGGTTGTAGCCGATGATGGCGATCTTGCCGCCGCGCTTCAGGCCCAGCGATTGCAGGCCGCAGGCATAGGCCCGGACGATGTCATGCACCTCGCCCCAGGTCCAGGATTGCCAGATGCCGAGATCCTTGTGCCGAAACGCGGTGCGCTTCGGGCGGACACGCGCATTGCGCACCAGTAATTTCGGGAATGTGTCCGCGCGCGCATCCGCAGCCGTCGTCAACGACGTCACCCTCCCTGGCAGCCGCGCGTCGAGACGCGTGGTATGGCTTCGCTTCCTCTGGCGCACGGGATGTCCCCGTGCGTTCGCCGATCTGTGCCGGCTTGCCCGGTTCGGGCTTTGTTGGGGGGTATTCTGTCGCGCCCGTCAGAGGACGGCAAGGTGCCGGCCACCGCTACCATGGGCTAATACGGCGATAGACGGAGCGAAGCTGCCTCCGTCAGGGAGGTCCGGCGTCACGGCACTGCGGTCAGAGCGGCGGGCTCGATCTCGTGGGACCTGACGATGCGTTCGATGCCGACCGTGTTCTTGATGCGATAGAGCCGCGCCTCATCCTCGTCCGACATGAAGCAGACGATGCAATAGATGCGGTGATCCGAGCTGCCCGAGGACGGCTTGGCGATGCGGACGAGCTGTCCGATGTGGAATGCCTCTTTCATCAGCGCCTCCAACCCCTTGGGATGCGATGAACGCGAGCTTGGCGGATTGTGGGCGAGCGGGAAGGTCGCCTGTCAGTCCCTCAAGCTTGGATGTTCTCCCCGACCCCTTCCAGGTTCACCCGGATCAAGCCGGATGGCTGAGGCAAAACGATGGCGATTTGACATTTCCGACACACGCCGCGTCACGATGTCTTTATCCGTGCGCAATGACGTGGAAGAAGCTCCCGGTCACATGCCCGATGCGGTGCCCGGCCAAGCCCAGAGCGTTCCCTTCCGCATCCGTGATCGCCGCGAAAGCGGTCTCCCGCGAGGGATCGCTTTGTGTCACCGCGGCATAATGGAATTCATGGCCGACGAGGCGCTGTCCCACCCGACCCATGGCCCCGTCACCGAGCAGGTGCGCCACCCGGTAGCCGAGATGCATTTTGCGCTTGGCATAGCTCGTCTCGACCGGCAGGAGGCCCGCCATGGGATGCGTGTTCCCGTCGCCATCCTCCAGTGATCGGCCGAGAACCATGTAGCCCCCGCACTCGCCGTGGACCGGCTTGGTCTCGGCGAAGCGGCGGAGGCCATCGAGAAAGCGCTTCGCTCCGGCGATGCGCCCCGCGTGAAGCTCGGGATATCCCCCGGGCAGCCAGCAGACATCGCAATCCTCAGGCGGTGGTTCGTCGGCCAGAGGGGAGAAGGGAACGATCTCCGCGCCGGCGGCGCGCCAGCCTGAGAGCACATGCGGATAGACGAAGGAGAAGGCCTTGTCCGAGGCGAGCGCGATTCGCTGTCCCGGCGGCGGCAGCGGCTTGGCGTTTCCGGTGCCGTGAAGCCGCGTCGGGCGGGCGAGGACGATGAGCCGGTCGATGTCGAGCGAGTTTTCAACCGCATCGGCAAGTCGTTCCAGACGTCTATCAAGCTCGTCGGTCTCGCCGGCCTGGACGAGGCCGAGATGGCGCTCAGGCAGGGTCAGTTCCGTGTTGCGGGTCATGGCGCCGAGGACCGGCAGGCCGATCCGCGCCATGCCGTCCTCGACCAGCCTCCGGTGGCGCTCGCTCGCGACCTTGTTCAGCACCACCCCGGCCACCTCGATCCGAGGGTCGAACCGGGCGCAGCCGAGCGCAACGGCGGCGGCCGATTGCGCATGGCCCGACACGTCGAGGACGAGGATCACCGGCCAGCCGAACAGGGCCGCGATGTCGGCGCTGGCGCCGGTCCGTCCGGTCTCCTGACGGATGCCGTCGAAGAGCCCCATGGAGCCTTCCGCGAGGACAAGATCGGCGTCGCCGGCCACCTGGGATGCAAGGGTTTCCAGGAGCGGGGTGCTCATGGCGAAGCTGTCGAGGTTGAAGCTCGGCGCACTCGTGGCTGCGGCGTGGAAGGCGGGATCGATGTAATCCGGCCCGCATTTCATGCCGCGCACCCGCAGGCCCCGCCGGGCCAAGGCGCGTTGGAGCCCGAGCACGACGGTCGTCTTGCCGGAGCCGGAGCGCGGCGCCGCGATGAGGAGGCCCGGCGCGACGCTCATTGGGCGGCCTCGCTGCCGAATTCGAGCAGATGATTGGCGATGGCTGAGCGGAAGGCCGCGATGGCCCCGATGGCGACGATGGCCGGCGAGCGGATGAGCCCTTCCTCCGCCAGCTTCGGCAGGGTTTCGAGGGTTCCTTCCACGACGCTTTCCTTGGCGGTCGTCGCCCCGTGCACGGCCAAGGCCGGCGTATGGCCCGCGAGCCCGCCTTCCATGAGCTGCGCCACGATGGCCGGGAGGCTCGACACGGCCATGTAAAGTACGATGGGCGCCCCGGTCCGGGCAAGAGAGGCCCACTCGATCTCGCTGTCCGGAGCGGCATGACCGGTGGCGAGGATGACCGCATGGTTCGATTTGCGCATGGTCGCCGGAACGCCATGGATGGCAAGCGACGCGAGGCCGCTCGACACGCCGGGAATGATGCGGAAGGAAATCCCGGCATCGGACAGGGCCAGCGCTTCCTCGCCGCCACGCCCGAAGATGAAGGGATCGCCGCCCTTGAGGCGCAGCACCCGCTTGCCTTCGCGGGCGAGCTGGATCAGCCGCTCGCAAATATCGCGCTGGACGGCGGAGGGCTTGCCGCCCCGCTTGCCGGCGAATTCGAGGGTGGCTCCCTCGCGGGCCAGGGCCAGCACGGCCGGATCGACGAGGGCGTCGTACACGATGGCATCGGCCGCCGCGAGGGCGTTCAGGGCATGGATCGTGAGCAGGCCGGGATCGCCCGGACCGGCGCCGACGAGCCAGACGGTGCCCGGCGCGAAGGGGGGCGAGAGGCGGGACAGGGAGGTCATGCGGGCCTCCGGGCAGGGCCGGGGGCCACGAGGTGGCTGTTGGAATTCATGGGGACGATGTAAGAGGGCGTATGGACGAGAGTAAACCCGCCGGATCGTTGCGCCGTGGCTGGACCACGGGCGCCTGCGCCACGGCGGCGGCCAAGGCGGCGTACCTTGGATGGCGGACAGGCGATTTTCCCGACCCCGTTGAGATCGTGCTTCCGGGCGGAGCGCGGCCGGCTTTCTGTCTCGCTATGCAGGAATTTTGCGACGGCGGCGTGCGCGTCGGAATCGTCAAGGATGCGGGCGACGATCCAGACGTGACGCACGGCGCTCTGGTGGTGGCGACCGTTCGTGCCGGTGCGCCGGGCTCCGGGATCACATTCCGTGCAGGCGAGGGTGTCGGCACGGTCACCCGCGCCGGTCTGCCCCTGCCGCCGGGCGAGCCCGCCATCAATCCGGCCCCGCGCCAGATGATCCGCGACAACCTGGAGGAAGCCGCGCGCAGCGTCGGCGGGCCTCTGGATATCGAGGTCGAGATCTCCATTCCGGGCGGGGAGGCGATCGCGCAGAAGACCCTCAACCCACGCCTCGGCATCCTGGGCGGCCTGTCGATCCTCGGCACGACCGGTGTGGTGGTGCCCTATTCCTGCTCCGCGTGGATCCACAGCATCTATCGGGGCATTGATGTCGCCCGCGCGGGCGGCATCGATCATGTGGCGGGCGCGACAGGCTCGACCTCCGAGAAGGCCGTGCAGATCCTGCACGACCTGCCGGATCATGCCCTCATCGACATGGGCGACTTCGCCGGCGGTATGCTGAAATACCTGCGCCGCAACCCGGTTCCTCGCGTGACCATCGCGGGCGGCATCGCCAAGATGACTAAGCTCGGACAGGGATTGCTCGACCTGCACTCGCGCTCGGGCGCGGTCGATCTTGACTGGCTGGCCGAGCGTCTCGCCGAGGCTGGTGCGGGAGCGAGCGTCGTGGAGGAGGCACGCAGCGCCAATACGGCGCTCGAAGTCCTGGAAATGGCAAAGAGCCTCGATCTTCCGCTCGGAGACGTGGTGGCGCAGCATGCCTGGCGCACGGCCGCCAAGGCCTTGCGCGGAGCCGAGATCGCCCTTGAGATCGTGGTGTTCGACCGCAACGGAGAGCTTGTCGGCCGCATGCCATTCCACCCTGTCGCCTGACATCGCGCGGCTCATCGGCTATTCCCGCCAGGACGAAAACGGCGGTCGTAATCGGTCGAGTAAAGAGCGCTCTCGCGGAAGTCTCTTGCCTCCAAAGTTCGTCCGACCAGGATCAGCGCGGTGCGTTCCAGCTTCTCGGCGCGGACCATGGCGGCGATGGTGGACAGCGTCCCTTTGATCACCCGCTCGTCCGGCCACGACGCGCGCCAGACGACGGCCGCCGGACAATCGGACCCGTAAAAGGGCAGCAGGTCCTCGACCACCTGTTCGATCACGTGGATCGACAGGTGAATGGCAAGTGTCGCCCTGGTCTGCGCGAAGGTGGCAAGACGCTCTGTCTCCGGCATGGCGGAGGCGCGGCCCGAGGTGCGGGTGAGGACGAGCGATTGACCGACCTCCGGCACCGTGAGCTCGCGCCCCAATGCGGCGGCGGCGGCCGCGAAGGCCGGAACGCCGGGCGTGATCGTGTAGGGAATACCGAGAGCATCGAGGCGTCGCAACTGCTCGCCCATGGCACTCCAGATCGAAAGATCGCCGGAATGAAGCCGCGCCACATCTTCACCGTTCTCGTGAGCCCGCACGTATTCCGCCGTGATGGCATCGAGATCGAGGGGGGCCGTGTCGACGAGCCGGGCGCCGGGCGGGCACCAGGAGAGGATCTCCGGCGGCACGATGGACCCTGCGTAGAGGCAGACAGGGCAGCGTTCGATCAGGGAGCGACCCCGCACGGTGATGAGATCGGCAGCGCCAGGGCCTGCTCCGATGAAATGAACGGTCATGGAGCGATCTCCAGGCGCGCAAGGGCGCAGGTGACGGACGCGGAAGCGATGCGCGTCAGAACGAGAACGGCTTCTGATCCCGCCGCGGCCAGTGCGGCCGCTTCCGCCACTGATCCAACACCGTGAGCAGCGAGAGCACGTGCAGACAGCGTGTGTACGCGAGGTGCGGCTGCAAGCATGTCTTGATCGCGAACCCTTATCGCGACAACCGCGAGCTTGCGCGCTGCATCGGTGAATGCAGGTACATCGGCCAGCGCATCAATGGTCGCGAGTTTGGACAACTCGTTTCGCGTGAGTGAAGCACGCTCCAACGCCTGCTCCACGAGCGCGACGATCTCCTCGACCGCGACGCTGCGCCTGAATCCGATACCTGCCACGATCATGGCTTCACCACCACCCATTGCGTGACAGGCATCGCCGCCCGCCAGCCATGCATGCCGCCGATGGGTTCAAGGCGCGAGACCGCCAAGCGCCGCATGGTGCCGCCGTGCCGTGCGTAGAGCGAGCCGAGCAGGGTCTCGGTCTCCAGCGTGACGCCGTTGACGACGAGGCGCCCACCGGGTTTCAGCGCGGCCCAAGCGGCGTCGAATACGCCCGCTTCCGACGCACCGCCGCCAATGAAGATGGCATCCGGCGCCGGCAGGTCGGTCAGTGCTTCCGGGGCGCGTCCGACACGGATGTCGAGTGCCGTTGCGCCGAGTTCCTGCGCATTGCGCCAGGCCCGCTCGGCCCGCTCAGTACGCTCCTCGATTCCGATGCAGCGGTTACGGGGGTGACGCAGGCACCATTCGATGCCGACGGAGCCGGCGCCCAGGCCGATATCCCACAGCAGCTCGCCGGCTTTCGGCGCGAGCGCCGCGAGGGTCAGCGCACGGATTTCCGCCTTGGTGAGCTGGCCGTCGTTCTCGAAAAAGGCATCGGGCAGTCCCGGTGCGAGGGGGACGATACGCGCATCTCTTGACGCCGCGACCTCGATGGCGACCGTGTTGAGCGGATCGATCTCCATGATGGCGAAATCGGCAGCATTCGTGCGGCGGATGCGCTCGCGCGGACCGCCCATGGCTTCGCACACGGTAATCGCCGAGGCGCCGAACCCGCGCGTCTTCAGTACTTCCGCTAGCATGCCCGGCGTCGAGCCGTCCCAGGAGAGGGCAAGAATGTGGGCGCCGGGCTGCAGATGGGGGATGATCCGTTCCAACGCCCTGCCGTGCAGGCTCACGCAATCGCAATCCGGCAGCGACCAGCCAAGGCGCGACGCCGCAAGGCTGAAGGCGGAGGGTTGCGGAAAACAGGCGATTTCCTCCGCCGGAATGAGACGCGCAAGCTCCGCTCCGACGCCGAAGTGGAACGGGTCTCCGGTCGCGAGAACACAGGTCGGTTCGCCGCGACGGTCGAGGATCAGCGCGTAGGCCTCCGCGAAGGGGCTGGGCCATGGTTGTGTTCGGCCGGAGAGGGGAGCGGCCAGCTCGAGATGGCGCGTGCCGCCGATGACGAATGCGGCCTGATCGAGAGCAGCCAGGGCCGCCGGGGAGAGGCCTGCGCGCCCATCCTCGCCGATGCCGACGATGGTGAGCCAGGGTGTGTTCGGCGCCATGCTCGACTCCTGCTCAGAATTCGGAGAAAAGGAACGCATGCGCATCCTCATTCTGGGCGGTACCACGGAAGCCTCCGCGCTCGCGGCGCGGCTTGCGGGCCGATCCGATGTCAGCCCGCTCCTGTCCATGGCCGGCCGCACCAGCGACCCGCGCCCCATGCCGATCCCGACCCGAATCGGCGGCTTCGGAGGCGTGGCGGGGCTTGCCGCTTTTCTGCGTAAGGAGAGTATCGAGGCTGTGATCGACGCGACCCATCCCTTCGCGGCCGTGATGTCCCGCAACGCGGCCGAGGCGTGCGCCCTGGATCAGGTGCCGCTGCTCGCCCTTCGCCGCCCGGCCTGGACCGCCCAGGCAGGCGATCGATGGATCGATGTGCCCTCGATGCAGGCGGCCGTTCAGGCTTTGGGCGAGTCTCCGCGACGCGTGTTCCTCACGGTTGGCCGTCTCGAACTCGCTCCTTTCGCGGCAGCGCCGCAGCACACCTATCTCGTGCGGACCATCGAGCCCATCGGCGATGCCCTGCCGGTGGCGGGCGTCATCGCGGTTCAGGATCGAGCGCCGTTCCATGAAGATGCCGAGCGGGTGCTGATGGAACGCGAGCGCGTCGACGTGGTGGTAACCAAGAATTCCGGCGGATCGGCGACCTATCCGAAGATCGCGGCGGCGCGGTCGCTCGGTCTTTCTGTCGTCATGGTGGCGCGACCGGACAAGCCGCAGGGTGTCGATGAAGTCGCGAGTGCCGACGCAGCGCTCGATTGGCTGGAGAACCTTCACGGCCGTGCTCCGTAGAAGCGCGGCGTGTAGACGTAAGGTGTCGCACCGTCAGGCCGCTCGATCAGCCGCGTGGTGGAGGCGCCGACGATGACGATGGTCGACATATCGGCCATGGAGGCTTCCACCTCGGCGAGCGGTACGATCCCGATCCGCTCGTCGGGGCGTCCGACCGCGCGGGCCAGGATGATCGGCGTGTCGGGCCCGCGCGTCTCCGCGACGATCTTGAAGGCCGCGCCGAGCTGCCAGGGCCGGGCGGAGGAAATGGGGTTGTAGAGCGCCACCGTGAAATCGGCCGTAACGGCGGCTCTCAGGCGCGCCTCGACGATCTCCCAGGGCTTCAGGTTGTCGGACAGCGACATGGCGCAGAAATCGCCGCCGAGCGGTGCGCCGACGCGAGCCGCCGCCGCGAGCATCGCCGTGATGCCGGGCTCCACGCGGATGTCGAGGCCGCGCCAGGATGGATCGCCATTCTCCACCGCCTCAAACACGGCCGCCGCCATGGCGAAGACGCCGGGATCGCCGCCGGAGACCACGGCGACGTGGGCACCTTTCGCCGCAAGATCGAGCGCGAAGCGCGCGCGGTCGAGTTCGACGCGGTTGTCGGACGCGTGCCGCCGCAGGTCCGGCCGTTCCGGCACGCGGTCCACATAAGGTCCGTAACCGACGATGTCGGTCGCGGAGGCGAGCGCGTCGGAGGCGGAAGGAGTCAGATAGCGCGGATCGCCCGGGCCGAGGCCCACGATGGTGAGGACGCCTGTCATACGCGCCTCCCTTGCCCCGGCACGATGATGAGCGAGAAATACGGCGCGTCCCAATTCTCGGGCAGTTCGGGCAGCGGAACGATTCTCTCCTCCGCCATGGTCGCGCGTTCCACGTAGATGGCGCGTTCGAAAAGGCCCGTGGATTGAAGCACCGCGCGCACCTTCGGCAGGTGGCTTCCGAGCTTCATGACCACGGCGGCATCGGTGCCCGAGAGACGGTGCGTCAGCTCCATCTCGGGCAACGTGCCGGGCACGACCGTGAGCACGTCGTCGCCCCAGGTGATCGGTGCACCCGCTCGGGTCCAGGCGCCCGACATGGCGGTGACGGCCGGTACGACTTCAATCGGTATACGGTCCTTCAGTCGCCACCAGAGATGCATGAAGGAGCCGTAGAAGAAGGGATCGCCTTCGCACAGAACTCCGACTGTGTACCCCGCCTCGACCTCTGCGAGGAGGCGCGCGGCCGCTTCCTCGTAGAACGGGTTGAGGGCAGCGGCGTAATCGGGATGATCGGCCGGGATCTCGGTCGTGACCGGATAGACCAGTGCGATTTCGCGCTCCGGGTTTTGCCCCACGATGGCATCCGCGATGGTGCGGGCATTGCCGCGCCGCCCGCGCTTGCAGAAATGGACGAGCCGGTCGGCCGTCTCCAGCAGCTTGCGGGCGCGCACGGTCATGTAGTCGGGATTGCCCGGGCCGAGACCGAGCCCGAAGAGGCGGATGGGATCCTGCATGGTCATCGGCTCACTCGACCGGGTTCGCGAGAGCATTGACTGCAGCTGCCGCCATGGCGCTGCCGCCGCGTCGTCCATGAACGACGAGGTACGGCACGCGCCCGTCACGGGCGAGCGCCTCCTTCGATTCCGCGGCGCCGATGAAGCCGACTGGAATGCCGATCACCGCCGCAGGCTTCGGCGCGGCGGCATCGAGCATTTCGAGAAGATGGAACAGGGCGGTGGGCGCATTGCCGAACACCACGAGGGCACCCTCCATCCGCTCGCGCCACAGCTCCATGGCGGCGGCCGAGCGGGTGTTGCCGAGTTCCGCCGCGAGGGCAGGAACGCGTGGGTCGTCGAGGGTGCAGACCACCTCGTTGTTCGCCAGCAGCCGGGCGCGGGTGATGCCGTTCGCCACCATCTTGGCATCGCACAGGATCGGCGCGCCACGCCTCAAGGCCGCTTCCGCCACCTCGGCGAATTCCGGCGAGAGGTCGACATCCTTCGGCAGGTCGGTCATGCCGCAGGCATGGATCATGCGGACGACCACCCGCTCCGCCGTGCCGGAAAAGCGCGACAGATCGGCCTCCGAGCGGATGATCGCGAAGGAGCGGCGATAGATCTCCGCGCCCTCGCGGATGTAGTCGCGGGCGCTCATCGGGCGTGCTCCGGAACGGCGCGGCGCAGGTCGGTGGGAATCTTCGGCAATAAACAGGTCATAATCTCGTCGAGGGAGAGGGTCAGAGAGGAAATATCGCGGGTGGAGCCATGGGGCACGACGTCATAGCGGCCATCGGCGCGTCCCACCAGCGTCAGATCGGCCTTTCCCGGATGGGCGCAGCCTTTCGGGCAGCCCGAGACATGGACGGACGTGCCTTGCGCCAGGATTCCGCCGCAGGTTTCGGCGATCCGCAAGGCGTCTGCCGGGGCAGGAGTCATGCCGCTTGCGCAATCCGGCTTGCCGGGGCAGGCGATCAGCATCAGGCGAGGGTCGCTGGCGTCGGTGATGAAGCCTGCGCGGGAGGCTTCCGCGATCAGCGTCGGTTCACGCTCGCCCGCAACGCCCGGCAGCAGAAGGCCACGGGTAAAGGACAGCCGGATTTCGCCGCAGCCGAAGGACTCGCTCCAATCCGCAGCTAGGTTCAGTTGCGCAGTGTTGCAGCGCCCGAAAGGCAGGGCGAGAAGGACGGCATCCTTGTCGCCGATGGCAAACCTGCCGGCAGGGCGAACGGCAGAGCGTTTCCGGGGGAGTACGGCGGGTGCGAGGGCCACCGAGGCAACAAGCCCCTCGGCAAGATCGGGCTCAAGATCGCGCAGCCTGCGCGCTTCGGTTCTGCCCGAGAGGCGCATGCCCGCGAAACCAGCCAGGAGAGAGAGAGCCGCTTCGGGAGCGCGGGCCAAGCTGGCGATACCGATCCACTGAAGGCCGTTGGACGTGACGCAGCCGAAAGTTACGACATTCTCGCCTACCGCAACAAGATGAAGATCGGCACCAATGCCATCCAGAGGCATGGAGCCGCCACCATCGACGGCGACGAAGAATTTCGCGGGCAGCCCTTCCAGGCGACCAGCTTTATCCTCGATGGCCTGCGCGAGGGCGAGTGCATCGCAATGGTCCATAGGATCGAGACCGGCGAGCGGGGACACTGCGGTCAGACGGTTCGGGCCGTCGCCCTCGGGCTCGGCCAGCCCCTCGTGTTCGAGGAGGGCGAGCAGGGCAGGGTAGGTTTTGTCGCTCACGCCGCGAATCTGCAGGTTGCCGCGCGCGGTGATGTCCAGATGGCCGTTCCCGTACTCGCGTGCCGCCTCGGCAACGAGGCGCGCCTGATCGGTCGTGAGCCTGCCATTGAGCGGATGCAGGCGCACCAGCAGACCGTCGCCTGTTACCATGGGCCGGCGCACGCCCGGGCACCATCCTCGGCGCCTTTCGCTGACAGGCTGCGCGCTCATTCAGCGGCCTCCTTTCGCTCATCGTCGAAGAAGGCTGCAACGGAATTGAGGCGGCTCGGCCATAGGCCGCGATGGCGTGCGTCGGCAAGGCGGTCGCGGATCGCCTGCGCGGCGGCCGGATTGGCAGTTCCAATCTGTTTCCAGGTCGGCTCGTCGGCGATGAGCGCCGTGAAGACGAGATCGAGGGATTCTCCCTGGACGGCATCGGTGGTCGCCGCGAAGGCGAAGAGCGCATCGATGCCTTGAGCGATCTCGGCCGCGCCGCGCCAGCCGTGGCGCAGCTGACCGGCGATCCAGCGCGGGTTCGTCAGGCGGCCGCGGACGAGGCGGTCCACGTCTTCCCTGAGCGTGCGGGCTTTCGGCTGTTGCGGACGGCTCGTGTCGAGGCTGTAGACGGCGGGCGAAGCGCCGAGCGACTGGGCCGCCGCCGCGAAGCCACCGATGGCATCGGCGGCGGAATCGCCGTCCAGGATGTCGCGCTCGGCCACATCGCTCACATGCACGAAGGCTTCGGCCCGCTCGACGCGCTGCGGGAAGCTCTCATCGACGCGGGCCTCGCCTCCGGCACCGAAGGCATGGGATGTTCCGTTGAGATAGGTGCGTCCCAGGTCGTGCCTCGTCGTCCAGTCGCCGTCGAGTGCCTGGACGGACACGCCCGCCCCATAGGTGCCGGGCGCGGAGCCGAAGACACGGGACAGGGCCTCGCCGCGCCGTCTCGCGGCGGCGAGTTCATTCCACTCGTCGTCCTCGTCGAGCGCGGCGACCGCGCGAGCGGCCTGATCGAGGAGCGCGACCTGATCCGGGAACGTGTCGCGGAAGGCGCCGGAGACGCGCAGGGTCACGTCGGCGCGGGGCCGGTCCATGAGCGGCTGCGGCACGATTTCGAACCCGGTCACGCGGGTCGAGGCATGGTCCCAGGTCGGGCACACGCCCATGAGGGCCAGCGCATGGGCGATGTCCTCGCCGCCGGAGCGCAAGGTCGGAGAGGCCCAGAGGTCCATGGCGATCCGGCGCGGCCAGTCGCCTTCCTCCTGCAAGTGGCGGCGCACCACCTCGGCCGCCGCGCGATGCCCAAGCTCCGTGGCGGCGCGGGTCGGGATCGACCGAGGGTCGAGGGTCGCGAGATTGCGGCCGGTGGGGAGCACGTTGATCTGGCCGCGCGAGGGCGAACCGGACGGGCCGGGCACGACGAAGCGGCCATCGAGCGCTTTCAGCAACCCCTCGCGCTCGCCGATGGAGCAGGTCTCAAACCCGGCGGGGGCGCTGCCGAAGATGTGTAGCCCATCGCGGATCGTCACCTCACCGAGATCGCAGAGATGCGCGTCGAGACGCGTCAATGCCTCGTCCATCGCCATGCCGTCTTCGACGCCGCAGGCGGACGCGAGGCCGCTTGTTTGGGCGCGCTCGAGAATCTCCTTCGCAACGAGTTCGGCTCGCCCGGGATGGAGCACCTGCGCGGAGGAGAATTCCTCCACCAGTTCGCGCAAGGCGCCGGCCTCACCGTGCAGGCCTGCCTCCGTTGTCTGCGGCGTGAGGTGGCCCACGGTGACGGCCCCAATGCGGCGCTTGGCGGGCGCGGCCTCGCCCGGATCGTCGACGATGAATGGGTAGATCACCGGGACGTCGCCGATGGTGAGGCGGGGCCAGCAGGCAGTGGACAACGCCACCGCCTTGCCGGGCAGCCATTCGGTGGTGCCGTGGGTGCCGAGATGGACGAGCGCATGAATGCGCTCGAGCGTTCTCAGGCCGCAATAGAAGGCCAGGTAGCCGTGGCTCGGCGGGCATTCGGGATCGTGGTAGAAGCCCTTGCGGTCGAGGCCGTGGCCCCGGTCCGGTTGCAGCGCGACGAGAACGTTTCCGGCGCGAAGCGCGCGGAATCGGAAGGCTCCGTCGGCGAATGCAGGATCGTTTTCAGGCCGGCCCCAGCGCTCGTCGATGGCCTCGCGCTGTTCCGCCGCCAGCATGTCGAGCCATGCGCGATAGCAGGACAGAGGAACTTCGTACGAAGGCTCGGCTTCGGTGAGAAGCGGCATGAGGTCTTCGGCCGTGAAACTCCGCCCGGCCGCAAAACCGGCTTGCACGAGAAGATCGAGGATCGCGCAGGCGCTGGCCGGGGTATCGAGCCCAACGGCGAAACCGGCGCGTCCGCCGCGAGCGGGATAATCGGAGAGAACCAGCGCGAGCCGCCGCTCGTGACGCGGGGTGCGGGCAAGGCGCACCCATGCGGCTGCCATGTCGGCAACGGAATCGATGCTGCTCGCATCCGGCGCCTGAAGCCGGCGCGAGAACGCGAGCGTGGGATCGGCAGGCTCCTCGGCTTTGAACGAGATGGGGCCAGCGGCGATGCGGCCGTCGAATTCGGGAAGCGCGATCTGCATGGCGAGATCGGCGGCTGATAATCCACGCGGAGAGGCCTCCCAGGCCTCCTTGGCGCTGCCGACAGGAATCGCCTGCAGGATCGGGCAAACGGCCTCGTCGAGGACGAACCGTTCATCATCGCGGGATGAGAAGGCCGTGGTCGTGACGATGATGTCGGGATGGCGGGCCTGGATTGCTCGCCGAACGACAGCGACCGCCTCCGGGTCCTTCAGACTCGACACGGCCAGGATGAGCGAGCCGATGCCACGCTTCGCAAGGGCCGCCGCGAGTGCTTCGATGGCCTGCGTGTCGCCCGAAAGAACGGCGGAGCGGTAGACGAGGAGATAGGCGAGGGGGAGTTCGCTGGGGAGGCGGGAGAGGATGGCTCCGGGCTCGATGATGCTGCCGGGTTCGATCCCATGGCCCTCATCCTGAGGAGGTCGCAGAGCGACCGTCTCGAAGGAGGATCCAGTGCGTGCTGGAACCTCCTTCGAGACGCAGCCTGACGGCCGCTCCTCAGGATGAGGGCTGTGATTGGAATGTCTGTCTGAAGGATATCCCGCGACCCACGCGAAAGCGCGAGGCACGGTGCGCGGTGGTTCCGCAGCTGCATCGGGCTCACCGATCTCAACACTGATGCGTGCGAGAAGGCGGCGCATGTTGTCGATGCCGCCGGCCAGGAAATACGCTTCCAGCTCGTCGCAGAGCGCCAGCGGCACAGTCGAATGGGCCGCCAGCTGCGGATCGGGGCGGTCGTCGCCGGGCAGCACCGCGAGCTTCACCCCATGGGAGCGGCAGGCCCGCGAGAGGCGCTCGATGCCGTAGCGCCAGTAATCGAGGCCGCCGAGGCAGCGCACGAGAACGAAGCGCGCTTTCGACGCGGTCTTCTCGATGTAGAGATCGACGGACAGAGGATGGCGCAGGCGGCGGAGCGAGGCGAGGCGGAGCGTTGTCCCGCCTGCCTTCAGACGTTGGGCGGCCGCCAGCGATCCGAGGTCGCTGTCCGCGAAGGACAGGACCACGATATCCCCCGTCGGCTGCTGGAGGTCCGTGGCTCCCCCGCTCTCGTCGAGGGAAATCGCTGTGACCGGGAGGAGGTGCATGTCATCCGTTGCGCAAAGCGGCTTCCACGGCCTTCACGTCGAAGCCCTTCAGACCGATCACGACCATGCGGCCGTCGCGGGCTTCGCCTGCCTTCCACGGGCGATCGAAATGATGCGCGACGCGCTGGCCGACACCCTGCACCACAAGGCGCATGGGCTTGCCGTCCACGGGCGCGAAGCCCTTGATCCGCAGCACGCCCGCCGCTTCCGCGGCGCGCTCGACACGGGCGACGAGCGCCTCCGGCGTGGCGACGGTATCGACCGGGATCGCAATGCTGTCGAAATCGTCGTGGTCGTGGTCCTCGGCGGTCTCGTGATGCGAAGGACGGGATTCGAGATCGGCTTCCGCCGCAGCTCCGAGGCCGAGAAGTACCGTCGGGTCCACCTTGCCATGGGCTGTCTCGATGACTTTCACGGCGCGTGGAAGATGCTCCTCGATCTCGGCGAGAACCTTGCCTTTGTCGCCGGCGGCCATCTGGTCAGTCTTGTTGAGGATGATGAGGTCGGCGCAGAGGAGCTGGTCCTCGAACACTTCCTCCAGCGGGTTCTCGTGATCGACCGACGTGTCGGTCGCGCGCTGGGCTTCGAGGGCCTCCGGATCGTCCGCGAAGGCGCCGGACGCGACGGCCGGGCCGTCGACCACGGCAATCACGCCGTCCACCGTCACCCGGGAGCGGATATCCGGCCAGTTGAAGGCGCGCACCAGCGGCTTCGGCAGCGCAAGGCCCGAAGTCTCGATCAGGATGTGCTCGGGCGGGTTCGGACGATTGAGCAGCGTGTTCAGGGCCGGAACGAAATCGTCCGCCACCGTGCAGCAGATGCAGCCGTTGGGAAGTTCGACGATGTCTTCCTGCGTGCAGCCCTCGATGCCGCAGCCCTCGATGAAGGAGCCGTCGAAGCCGAGATCGCCGAACTCGTTGACAAGAACCGCGAGGCGTCGCCCCTTGGCGTTCTCGAGCAGGTGACGCACCAGGGTAGTTTTGCCCGCACCGAGGAATCCGGTGACGATGGTGCAGGGGATCTTTTTCAGATCTCTCATGAGTCGAGCCTTTCGGCGGCTCTTGTTAAGCCGCGTTGTTCGTTTTGAACGGGGGAATGCGGGCGACGACGCCCTTGCGGAAAGCTTCCGGACGCTCACGCCAGGGCACGAGGCCGTCGGGCGTGGCCGCATAGCGGCGCAATCCGTCGAGGATCGTCTCGACGGAGGTTTCCGCGTTCAGATCGCCGTAGATGTAAGTCCAGCGTCCTGGACCGGAGACCGCGATGGTGCAGGGCCGCTTGCACACGGACAGGCACTCGACCGCCTCCACGCGCACCTTCGGTGCATCGGGAAGGGCGAGCGCCTCGGTGAGGGCCCGGTGAAGGATCGCACCAGGCCGCAATGCCTTGTCGTCCGCGCCACCGGCCTGACGGCAGGTGACGCAGACATGCAGGCAGATCTCCTCAGGGGATGAGGTCATCGGCTAAACGGCCTTGCCTTCGCTGTTGACCGAAGCTGTCCGAGAGAGAAAACCCGGTTTCGTCCGATCTTCCTGTCGCGTCCAGTACCAGCCGAGAGCAAGTCCGAGGGTCGCCCAGAAGGCGAACGCAACAGCAAGCGAGCGTGCTGCGAATTGCGCGGCGAGAACTGCCGGGACGTCGCTCGCGACGGCCCCCGCATGGGGCGCTCCGATCAGGTGCGGAAGCACGATGGCGATGAGGCCAATGCCAATGGCCGCGTGATGGCGCACATTCGTGATCAGATACAGACCGAGGCCCGTTCCAAACGCGGTACAGATCCACCAGATCTGCCTCTCGGCCAGATGCGCCCCACCCATGCCCGGAAGCTCCGGGGGCAATCCGACAGCCGGCGCGAGACTGGCGGCAAGAAAGCCGCCGATGGCCCACCGCAATGTCGTCTGCAGGTCGAATCTTCGACCAGCGGCGAGGATCAAGGCGACGAGAATCGCGGCATAGCCAACGCCGCTGACCAGGGTGGCCAGAGCCGTGAAGGCAATCCGGGGAAGGCCCTCGCCCGGTTCCCATGCACCTTCTTCCCCAGAATCGGCCGGGGCATGTTGCACGTGAGCCAGATGCAGCAGGCCGCCGAATCCGGCGCCAGCATGTGCTTCCGGCGCGGCCGCCTTCTCGTATGTCTCGGCCTGGAGAATCAGGGGAGATGTCAGCAACGTTTGCAGGGTCGCAGCCACGCAGGCAGCCAGAAACCCAGCGACCAAGGCCGCTTTAATAACTCTCGCAATCATGAAATTCCCCGTCAGTGGCAGGGGAAATTGTGCGAATGACGCCAGTCATGGGCCGCATTGTGGATCGTTTCGGGCGAGGCGAAGCCCGAAATGAAGATAAGTGCGAGGCCGAAGGTTGCTGCGGTGATAATCGCTACGAGCCGCTGGGACGAAGTGGCGACGTAGGCTTGATTGGTCAGTGTCGACATGAAGACCTCTTGGCCACCCCTCCGGCGGCATCTGGGTTGCAGGACGACGGCAGGTCTCCTGGCTCGCGGGTCGCTGCTTTGCGCTACCGCCTTCCCGGGCTTTTCGGCCCAGTGGCATGTGGAGCGAAGGCTCGCCGCTTACAGTTGCGGGGGCAGCCGCGGTGTCTCACCGCATTCCCTTTTCACCCCGTTGCCGGGGCACCGTCCGTTACATGCTTACCGGGCCGGGGAGGATCTTTCAAGCCTTGGTGTTGAAAATGACTCGGCCTTGAAATCGGGCCAAGCGCATCGTGCGAAAAAGTGGACCCGGTTTTCGCGAAGAACGATGCGCCAGCCTTAAGAAGGAGCATCAGATGGATCCCAAAAGTGCATTCCACTTTTGGGTCCGATGCTCTAGAGCCTGTTCATGGTGCGGCCCTCTCATGCGAAAGCAGGCTCGGGATGACCCAGGACGAAGAGGCGCGGCACCGCGCCAAGATGATCAAGCGCAAGGAAGTCCAGGATCGGGAGGTCGCCTCGAAGACGGTCGAGAAGGGGCTCCTGATCGTCCATACGGGACCGGGCAAGGGCAAGTCCACGGCCGCCTTCGGCCTTATGTTGCGGGCGCTCGGGCGGGGCTTCCACGTGGGCGTGGTGCAGTTCATCAAGGGCGCCTGGGAAACCGGCGAGCGCCTCGCCCTCGACCGGTTCTCCGATCAGGTCGAGTGGCACACCATGGGCGAGGGCTTCACCTGGGAGACGCAGGATCGCTCCCGCGACGTGGCGGCGGCGGAACGTGCCTGGGCCAAGGCCAAGGAGCTGGTGGCCCGCGAGGACATCCGCCTTCTCGTCTTGGACGAGCTCAACATCGCGCTGCGTTACGAGTATTTGGATCTGGCGGATGTGGTCGAAACTCTGCGGCAGCGCCGCCCCGGGCTCCACGTAGTCGTCACCGGCCGCAACGCCAAGCCGGAACTCATCAAGGCCGCCGATCTCGTAACCGAGATGACTCTCGTCAAGCACCATTTCTCGGCCGGCGTGAAAGCGCAGGAAGGCGTCGAGTTCTGATGCGCGCGCTCATGGTGCAGGGTACCGGCTCGAATGTGGGCAAGTCGCTCCTGGTGGCGGGCCTGTGCCGGGTCTTTGCGCGAAAAGGCTTGAGGGTCAGGCCCTTCAAGCCGCAGAACATGTCGAACAACGCGGCGGTCACAGCCGATGGCGGCGAGATCGGCCGTGCCCAGGCCCTGCAGGCGCGGGCCGCCGGCGTGGCGCCCAGCGTCCACATGAACCCGGTGCTGCTCAAACCCCAGAGCGAGATCGGCTCGCAGGTGGTGGT
Organism: Microvirga sp. 2MCAF35; assembly: GCF_052115545.1. Lineage (NCBI taxonomy): Bacteria > Pseudomonadati > Pseudomonadota > Alphaproteobacteria > Hyphomicrobiales > Methylobacteriaceae > Microvirga > Microvirga sp. 2MCAF35. Next base: position 52,170 of record NZ_JBFRGW010000014.1, on the reverse strand, counting down.
GCAGGGCCGCGTGGCCGGCACCGCCAAGGCGCGGGAATACCAGTCCTGGAAGCCGCGCCTCATGGCGGCGGTGCTCGACAGTTTCTCACGGCTCTCGGGCGAGGCGGATATTGTGCTCGTCGAAGGGGCGGGCTCCGCATCGGAGGTGAACCTGAGGGCGGGCGACATCGCCAATATGGGCTTCGCCCGCGCAGCCGACGTGCCGGTGGTGCTCGTGGGCGATATCGACCGGGGCGGCGTGATCGCGAGCCTCGTCGGCACCAAGGCGGTGCTCGATGAGGCGGATGCCGCGATGATCCGCGGTTTCATCGTCAACCGCTTTCGCGGCGACCCGGCCCTGTTCGACAGCGGCATGCGGTTCGTGGCCGAGCGCACCGGCTGGCCGGCTCTCGGTCTCGTGCCGCATTTTTCTGACGCCGCACGTCTTCCGGCCGAGGATGGCCTGGGATTGAGGCGCGAGGGACGGAAGGGTTCGGTGGTCATCGCGGTTCCGGTGACGCCGTGGATCTCGAACTTTGACGATCTCGATCCTCTGCGCGAAGAACCGGGTGTCGAGGTGGTGCTGGTCGAGCCCGGCCAGACTCTGCCTGTCGAAGCAGCGCTCGTCCTGCTGCCCGGCTCCAAGACCACCATCGACGATCTCCTGTTCATCCGCGCGCAGGGTTGGGACATCGACCTGAAGGTGCATGTGCGCCGGGGAGGGCGGGTACTCGGCCTGTGCGGCGGCTATCAGATGCTGGGAACTCGGATCGACGATCCCTTCGGCATCGAGGGCGAGGCGGGCCGCTCCATCGAGGGATTGGGGCTGCTCGACGTCACGACGACGCTCGCCGCGAACAAGCGGCTCGAGGCCGTCAGCGGTGTCACGCTGGCCGACGATACGCCCTTCTCCGGCTACGAGATGCATATCGGCGAAACGTCCGGCGCAGATGCGGCGTCGCGCGCTTTCGCCCGTCTGGCGAACGGGCGGATGGATGGCGCCGTGTCGGCCGACGGGCGCGTGACGGGCACCTATGTCCACGGCCTCTTCGCGGATGACCGGCAGCGGGCGCGATGGCTTGCCCTAATCGGAGCACAGACGAGCGATTTCGCCTACGAAGCCCTTGTCGACGACATTCTCGACCGTTTCGCCGATCACCTTGAGGCGCATCTCGATTGCGAGAGGCTGCTCGCTCTCAGCGCACGATGAGCCAGGTCACAAAAGCCGATCCTGCAGCGAGTGCAAACAGCAGCAGGCACGCGGTCCGGTAGAGAGCGAGCGCCCGATCGATGTCATCCGCATTCGCCTGCGCGCACCCGTCGCCCATCCAGCGGTCCTCGACACGCACGTCGCCATAGACCCGCGGTCCGGCCAGCCGCAGGTCCAGGGCGCCGGCCATCGCGGCTTCCGGCCAACCGGCATTGGGCGAGCGGTGATGCGAGGCGTCGCGTACCACCGCTCGCCATGCGCCTTGTGGGGATGCTCCCTGGTGAAGAGCCGCCGCCGCGATGATGAGGAGTGCCGTGAGCCGCGAGGCGGGCAGGTTGACGAGATCGTCGAACCGCGCCGCCGCCCAGCCGAACGCTTCGTGCCGGGGCGTGCGGTGGCCGGTCATGCTGTCGGCGGTGTTCGTGGCCTTGTAGAGGGCGGCACCCGGGAGGCCGCCGAGCCCGAGCCAGAAGGCGGGCGCCACGATCCCGTCCGAAAAGTTCTCCGCAAGGCTCTCGATGGCGGCGCGGGAGACGCCCGCCTCGTCGAGGCTCTGCGGATTGCGCCCGACGATCATCGAGACGGCGGAACGCCCGCCGTCCAGCCCTCCCTCGCGCAGACCTCTCGAGACCTCTGCCACATGCTCATACAGGCTGCGCTGGGCGATGAGGGTGCCGGAGAGAAGGGCCAGCACTGCCACGCCGATGATGCCGAGAGGCAGGAGCAGTCGTTCCAGCGCCCATGCGGCCAAACCCGTGATGGTCAGGAGGATCACCAGGGCCAGAATGCCAGCGGCGCGGCGGCGCCCGAATGACCAGGTCTCCCGGTTCAAGCTCCGGTCGAGCGCTTTGATCAGCCGTCCGATCCAGGTGACGGGGTGCCCGATCCACGTGTAAAGGCGGTGGGGATAGCCGAATGCGGCCTCGGCCGCGAGGGCGAGGCTCAAGATCAGCAGGCTATCGGAGAGGGCCATGGGAGTATCGGATGAGTGAGGCGCGGATCTGGCACGGCGGCGACCTGGACGAAGCCCGACGGCTCTTTCCGGACGCGCCGTACCCGTGGATCGACCTGTCGACGGGGATCAATCCCATACCCTATCCCATGCCCCCCTTGCCAGCCCGCCTGTTCGAACGATTGCCGTCGCCAGCCGACCACCGGGACCTGGAGGCGGCCGCCGCCGAGGCTTATGGCGCTGCCGATCCCGCCATGGTGGTGGGCGCGCCGGGAACGCAAGTTCTCATCAGCCTGCTGCCGGCCCTGTGCCCCTGGTCGCGCGTCGCCATCCTCGGGCCGACCTATGCCGAGCATGCCCATGCCTGGCGTGGGGCAGGGCACGAGGTTTCGGAGATCGGCACGGTCGATGGGATCGGCGAGGCCGACATCGTCGTCGTGGTGAACCCCAACAATCCCGACGGGCGGTTGCTCCGGCGGGCAACGCTGCTCGAACAGGCGGAGCATCTCAAGCATCGTGGCGGCTGGCTCGTGGTCGACGAAGCCTTCGCCGATTTCGACGGTGACGAGACCCTTGTTCCCGTTCTGCCGGAGAATGCCATCGTTCTGCGCTCCTTCGGCAAGACATACGGGCTCGCGGGCGTGAGGCTCGGTTTCGCGGTTGCGGCGACCGGCTTTGCCGAAAAGGTGAGAACGGCGCTCGGACCCTGGTCCATCTCAGGACCCGCCATGGAGGTCGGGCGGGTGGCGTTGCGTGACCCGGTCTGGCGGAAGGCCGCGCAGGGGGCGCGGGCCGAGGATGCGCGCCGCCTCGATGGGCTGCTTTCACCATTGTCGGATCGGGCGCCCGAGGGCACGGTCCTCTATCGTCTCATGGACAGCAGCCGCGCACCCGACCTGTTCTCTCATCTGGGGCATCACGGAATCTGGGTTCGTCGCTTCCAGAACGATCCCCGTCTTCTGCGCTTTGGCCTGCCGGGTTCGGCGGGGAATTGGCGACGTCTCGAGATCGCCTTGCGGGCCTTTTAATGAATTGAGGCGGAGACGAGAAAAAGAAAAGCCGCGTCCGATCTTGCGATCGGAACAGCGGCTTGAACCCATGCTCTGGCCCCCTCAGTCATGGTAGATTCATAATATGTGTTTGGTGAATTTTGTTTTGAATTGCCCCGCATCAATGGAAATACTCTATAGGCGAGGGTGCTTGAGGCAAAAATAGTGGGAAATACGTATCGCCCATAGTCAAGTTCGGATCTTTACGGCTGTGGCTGGGCAAAGATCATGATTTACTTGGGAATTTTGGGCCGGGTGCGCGTTCTCGTCGCAGATGTTCGCTGCCGCGCACAGGACGGCGAGATCCTGCGACGGCAGATTGATCTAGCGCTTCAGGCGCTTCACATTGGCGCGAACCTTCCGCCGGTATCCCTTGACGACCTTGTGGGCCGAACCGCCCGTTGCGAGTGTCGTTGCCGCTTCCGCAAAGGCTGCGACTTTCTCCGTAACCATCAGCAGGTTTTCCGTCGCGGAGCCTTGTCCCATGGCGGCTTGGGACAGGCGCGTCCAGATCACGAGTTGGGATTCGACGGCCAACATCGTGGTGTCGGTCGCCAGTTTCATCCAGGGCAAAAGCATCGAAACTCCTGAAGGGTGCGATGGATCGGCAGTTCCGGTCATTCTTCCGGTATGCCGAATGCAAGAGCAGCAGGTTTATATAATTAGAGTGGCGACATAAAGTTTCGTGGGATGGGACCTGTACGGAATAGTGAGCGGTGATTCCGAGTCATTTCGGGATCCGTCATTGTAAATTAACATAGGTGAATATCATGATGGGCGATCCCATCCAATTCCGCGTTGTCGAGGGGGATGTGTTATGCCCCGCTATTACATTGATGTCAGAAGTCACTTTGGCACAGATGAGGATCCGAGCGGAATCGAGCTGCCGGACATAGAGGCAGCCAGGATGGAGGCGGCGAAGGTCGCCGAAAGGCTCCTGAAGAGCTGGGCAGGGATGTTGCCGCATTACAGCAACGAGATCATGATCGAGATCGTAGGTGAGGATCTCCGTCCGGTCCTGATCATTCCATGCTCGGAGATCGGGTAACTTTCCGCACGGAACATCAGGGTGCCACATCGTGGCGCATCAGGGTAGCTGGCAGCACAGGAGAAAGGCCGCCAGGGCAGCCGTGATAGCCGTGGCGATCAGCCCCTTGTCGATGACATGGCCTGGCAGGACAGTCCGATTTGGCATGCGCTTGATCAAGGCACGGCTCATTCAGGGTGACCCAAGGTCACTCACCTGGGGCAGCTCATAGGCAAGTCAACCGCGCTCCTTCAACGAAACTACGGGGTCGACGGCGGCAGGAGCTGTGAGAATTTTCGGCGGATGACGTCATAACATTCGCAAGCGGTCTCTTCGAGACCGCTTCTGTCGACGATGGTGATCACACCCCGGCTCTGATTGATAAGACCGGCCTCGTGGAGCGCGCGCGTGATGGCGCTCACGGTTGAGCGTTGAACGCCGAGCATCTCCGAGAGGAACTCATGGGTGAGGGGCAGCTCGTCGGATTCCCAACGGTCGCGCGTGCTGAGGATCCACCGGCAACAGCGCGCCTCGACGCTGTGCGTGGCGTTGCAGGCGACACTCTGCATCGTCTGTGCCAGCAGCGCCTCGGTGAAGCGCAGAAGGAGCTGCTGGATCTTGGGCCGCGTTCTGAAGGCGTCGTGCATCCGCGCGAGCTCGATGCGGGACGCGGCTCCGGGGATCTGCACGATATAGCGTCCGAACGAGTTGCGGGAAACGAACGCGCTGACGAGACCGAGAAGGGATTCGCACCCGAACGTCGCCATCTCGGCAGATTTTCCGTCGATCATGACGGTGATGAGAGAGATCACGGCGCTGTGGGGGAAGTAGGTATAGTCGAGTGTCTCTCCGGCCTCGTAGACCACCTGTCCTCTCTGGAAATCGACCACGGTCAGATGCGGCTCCAGAAAGGAGAAATCTTCCTCATCCAGAGCGGCCAGGAGCCGATTGCAACGATGCGGATTGTTCATCTGAACCTGAGCCATGGCGAAGGTCCTGTCCCGAACGGAGACATTCTACCACAACAGCTCTCGGGAGACGCGCCGCTTACGACTCAGAAGCGAAGAATAACGATTCCAGCCTGCCTTCGGCGCATGGCGGACGGGGATACGCTTTTCCAGTCGCCATTTTTTGTCGACCGAGATCCACATCGAGAGTCGAGCTCTCAAGCGACTTCGGCCGGTCTGACGATGGGTCTCCGGTCAGGGAGCCTCTCTCGCCTTCGACCCGTGTCGCCTGCTATCTCGGCTCTGCGTAATGGTCCATGAGGAGGCCATCCTTCACCGGCAATCCGCGCAGATGCCTTTCTCGAGCAGCTTGTCGATTCGCTGGTTCTGGCGATTCATCTGCTGCGTTGCCGTCGCATCGTTCGTCGAAAAATCGTTGCGCGGTTGCGTCACCGCGTCCCGTTCGAGGGCCTTTTCCGATGGGATCACCACCTCACCGTCGCGAATAGGAGGCTGACGGAGATTCTGCTCTTGGGCCGAAACCGACGAGGCCGCCACGAGGCCGGCGAGCGCAAGGGGTAAAACGAGTCGCATCATTCTCTCCTGCTCTCAGATGTTTCCAGGAAAGAGTGCCACCAACCAGACGGCGTTGCTTGACAAAAGGAGACAGGATTTGAACGTATTCAGAATCTCGCGCTGATGCCCAGCACGGGTCCGTGCTGGAGCATGTCGAAGTCGTAGCGCTGCCGGCCCTCGCCCTGGACGTAATCCACGTATAGCGCCCGGTAGCCGATCACGCCCGAGAAGGTGACGCCCTGGTAGGTGCCGAGCTCGAAGCCATAGGCGCCGATGGCCTGCCAGGAGAAATCGCTCCCGAGCCCGAACCCGCCGATGTCGCCGCGCAGCCACAGCTCATGCCCCCGCGCCACGGTGTAGCGCAGTCGTGCGCCGACCATGGGATCGACCCAGTCGACTGAACCCGAGCGGGCGAACGCGCGGGCGCCCGCCACCTCGAGATCGGCTGCCGAGACGGAGGCCGTGGCATCGAGCGAGAGATCCGCCGACTGGTGCCAATATCGCGCTCCGCCGAGCAGGTCCAGGGCGAGCGGCCCGGAGCGGTAGACTTCATAGGCGGCGCCGACTTCGACGATCGCCATCTCGATGTCGAGACCAAGCGAGGTGCCGAGCGCCCCCGTCACGCCAGGCGCCAAAGTGCGGCTCCTGACGTTGCTGCGATCGACGCCGATCTTGCTCCAGACCACGTTGGAGAGAATTCCGACCGGGCCGTTGCGCGCCTCGAAATCTCCCATCAGGGCCACGAGCGTATCGGAGGCCTTGACGATGTCGGCGAAGCTTGCGTCGACCTTGACGGACCGGCCGCGGATGGTCTGGGTGCCGTTCAACGCGGTCAGCCAGCCATAAGGCGTGATACGATACGTCCAGCTCGGAAGTGCAGGGGCTTCGATCACGGGAGCAGGAGGGGCACTCAGGTCCGCGGCATGCGCGTCGTTCGCACCTCCGACGAGGAGGCCGGCCGAAACCATGAGGCCGCATGACAACCATTGCGGAAGGTGACGCATCGTTCCCCCTCGGATTATTGATCCCTTGCCTCCCTGCCTCGTCATAGCAGCCGAGGCAATGTCTGGCGTCAAGGCGATGGTCGTCGAATACTCCTTTGTAGGTATTCGTGCGCGAGAGCGTTTGAATTTGGAAAGTCCTCAAGCGTCGTTTGACGATACTTCTGCAACTGTTTCTGCGTGACGTCAGTTCTTCACGGCTCGTCCGGCTGCGTGGCCCGGCTCTGTCACGATCTGGTAAGTAAATGGCTCAACCGATCAAGCAACGCAGGCTGGCCGGCCTATGATCGGCCTTGCGGATCCACCTGAGGCTTGATCGAACCATGTTCCGATTGACTCTCGTGTCCCGCTCTTGGCGCTGATGGGATTCAGCGTCGAGAAGCGGTGAGTCGTTGGGCTGCTTCGTCCGGTTTCAGCTGAGCCCCGCGACGCCGTGCGTGATGGCAGGCTCGGTCGGCTTCTCCTCGTGTGAAGCTTTGGCGCCTGCCTTCGGGCTCGGCGGAATACCCTCGTCAACGTCATGCAACAGGGGCGTCCGCAGCGCACCGTGCATGCAGCATTTCCTGTCGTCTGCGAAGAGGAGGCCCCCATGAGAACGCTGACGATCCTGTCCATTGCGGGGATTATGTTCATTGCCGGGTTTACGGGCGCGCAAGCGCAGGCGCAGCCCAATCCCATTCAGGGGACGCCGGGCTCGCTGTTCCCCTATGCGGCTCCGAACGAGGTCCAGATCATCAACGGCGTGCCATGCCGGACTGTCCTGATTGGAGGCTCCAATATCCGCGTCCCCGTGCAATGCGCCGGGCACGTCGCAACCGGAACGTTCGAGCCCGGGACGACCGGGAGCATCAGTGTTGAAGACGGAGGCGGTCGGATGGCTGGCGGTCGGCCGCTCACGGGCACCCCCGACGCGCTGTTTCCCTATGCGACTCCGAACGAGGTCCAGATTATCAACGGCGTGGCGTGCCGGACCGTCCTGATCGGAGGCTCCAACATGCGCGTTCCCATTGAGTGTATCCGGTAAACGGATTCCGAGAACCCAGGACTGTTGCCGATAGGAGACATAAAAAAAGAAAAGGCAGCGCAGCTGCCCATTGATGCTTGCCGCTTTTTGCGGCACAGACTACTTTATTGCAGTGCAGAACGGTGATTGGCGTTACCGTCCTGCCCGCCCTTCTTGGGCGTTTCCTCCCTAAACTTCGGGTCGCATTGTTGCGGCCCTTTTTCTTGTGAGGGGAGAGTATTCAGGCTTCGACAGCCCGGCAACAGAAAAGCTGCATCCCGACCTTGCACAAAAGTAGTAGAAGATGGGGCCCGCTCTCGTCCTCTTCGCCGTGTGGCCGGTCAAGTCCTGGCCGCGATCCTGAACGGCCCGAAGCACCGTGTGCAAAAATGCATTCCACTTTCAGGGCCGATGTTCTAGAGCATCGTGCGGACGCAGAGGTTTGCGTCAGTGAAGGTGTATCCGGTTTTCCGCTCAAAATGATGCTCTTGCCTAACAAAAAGCATCGGATCGGATCCCGAAAGTGGAGGCCGCTTTCGGAGCCGATACTTTAGGAATTTCCGGCTGAAGACGTGGGGGGTTCGATGGATGGGAGTGATCAACTCGGCTCTGCCGTGACTTTGGGTATTGTTCTGGCCGTCGGCCTGATCCTGTTTTCCCTGGTCGCCTGGCTCGTTCTCGCCGTCTGGCGCTGGGTTGCCGGAAACGGCTCGAAGCCTAGGAAACAGGAGGACGTGCCGAAACTCGACCTGCAACCGACGGCCGGTGCATCCGGCGTCTCCGCCTCGGATTTGTTCGTGATCAGATCGAACCTCAATGCCGTCGCCAGACAGGTCGAGGATTTGGAGCGGAAGCTCCGGCTGGCATCCAGCGATCAGGCAAAGGCCGTCGAGACCTCCCGGCAGTAGCAGTTGGCTTTGCCGTAGACCGAGGGAGACGAACGGCAGCGTTGCCGCAATCACCGGTGTGCGGCCGCGTGGCCGTGCTGAAGCGCTCGAAGGACAGCCGCGTCAAGCTTTCCCGTGACGGGGAGGCCGTGGGCCTGTTGAAACGCCTCGATCGACCGGCGCGTGCCCGGGCCGAAGACCCCATCTGCTTTCAAAGGGCCAAAGCCCAGCGCCGTCAGCGCCTGCTGCGCGGTGCCGATCTCTTCCTTCGAAGGAATTGCACCGACCATGTCCGACGGGCCGGGATTCTCCGGAGGCGACAAGACCTGAGGCGAGGCTTTCGAGGGCTGAGGCCGCATCACGTCGATCTCGCCGCTGATTCGGGACCGGAGATATTCCAGGTGCTTCAACTCCTGGGTGGCGGCGGCAATCCGGTTTTGGACGTGCTGCAGATCCTGGCTGCCTTCCTTGAAATGCTCCAACTCGGCCGCCAGTGCATCACGGTCGGCGCCAGCCGCTTCGGCCGCCCGGTGCAACCGTGCGATCTCGGCCTGGGCATCGGGGCCGGACGATCGGGGCATCAGCACGGAGAAACCGTACAGAGCCCATCCTGCCACGGCTATGGCGATCGCCAGACGGTTCATCATCACGCACCGGGTCCTGTCATGCTTCCTGCATGCCGCGTTTATCGCGGCGGAAACATGGCATGAAGCGGTGAAGAGGAGTTACACGATCCAGGCATGTCGAGAAACCGTGGAGGAGCCCCATCGACGACAGAGACGCGCAGCGGCTTCGTCCTGAGACCAGGCTGATTACGAGGACCGCTTTCCGCGGGTCAGGAGCATGGCGAACGCCGCGCCGATCAAGGCGCCCGACATTTTCACCATGCCGTCGGGCAAGCGGCCATGCCGGCCTGGGACATAGTTCTGTGTGACTTCCAGCAGGCCGATCATTCCGATCAGCAGAACGAGGATCCGGGGGCGGTGCCCCGGATAGCCCAGGCAGAACATCGTTCCGATCACCACGAAGGCGCCAAATCGCTCCAGGCTGACAGGCGCCCCGCTGAGAGGCCGGAACTCGATGGGCGCAAGGGTGAAGATTGCGATCGCACCGACGAGAAGCCATGCGACCCAGCGGAAGAAAATCTTGGGCGTCATGGTGACCTGTCTAGCGCATCGTGCCGAAGCCGAACATTGCCCTTTTGCGCTCACCCATCCGGTCTTGCCTGCAGGGCGGGCGGGACGAGAAAGGGGGGCATCCATTCTTCGGCTGCCGATCATCGGCAGGGACATCCCGGGCATCCTGCCGTCCAATAACTCTCTCTTTACCCCCATGAGCGACAGTCCCGGACGGGAGCAGTTCCTCTGCTTTTGCCTCAATGGATTTGCAAGCACTCATGCGTAACTCATTCAAACCCAACGATTTTCTTCCGAGCGCGATTCAGCATGACGATCGGGATTCGGCAGCGGCCTCGGAGGTTGCAAGGACGGAGGGCCCACAGGTCGAGGCCAGCATGCAGTTCGCCTGGCAGGCGCCGTGGTCGTCGGTTGGAGAGACCCAGCCCGGGTGGTGGCCGGCCTTTGAGCTGTCCAAGGATGTGAGGGCAACGCGCACACCCGACCGCTTCATCAAAAAGCAGATCGAGACCAACGTCGTGGCCCTGATCGCCGATGAGGGAATTGAAGTTGCCCGTGCAGCGCGTGAGGAGGATCAGGCGGCCCAGGATACGATCCACAGCCGCATCGAGCGGCTTCGTGCCGCCATAGAGGCGAGGTCGACCGACGCCCATGTTTTCGAGACGAAGCTCGATTCCCGATCTGCGGAGGGAGTGCCTTCAAATGAACAGTCAGAGGAAGAGGCGGCTCATGTCTGCCATGACCCCATTGCGGAGGATATTGAACTGACCGTCGACGATGATCCCGTCCTGGAAGATTTTTACGCAAACGCAAGCCAGGAGACCGTCATCGATACGACCGCCGAAGAGAATACTGACCAGTTGACTGTTGAGACAGGGCTCTCCGATTCCGCGGAACTGCTCCTGCCTGTTCCAGTCTCTCCTATGCATCCGGTCTTCTCAGGATTCGCTTTCCACTCGAGCCTCTATCAGGTGGCCATCACGCCCGGATCCTTCCTGATCGATGACACTCCGGCAGAAGCTGAGAGCTTCGACCTAGGGACACCTGCCGAGGAAACGTACGACGCGAATGAGTTCGAGTGGCCCGCTGCGCCTGGGGAGCGCGGCCTTTCGCCCCTGGAATCGGAAGAAGTGGTTGCGTCGGACGTTGCTGAGCCTGCCTCGGGAGACGCAGTCGTGCATGATGCGGCTGACGGGATCGATCTGGGGTATTTGGCCTTGTTCGGCAACGAGTTTGCACCCGCAGGAATGGTGAACGAGCTGCCTGCCGCCGCCGAATGCCAGGAAACCTCGGCTGAACCGGTCGTCAGCATGATGGTGGAGGATGCCCCTCCGGCACTGTCAGGCCAGGTGGCTAAGGTGATCGAGTTCCCGGTGCCCGAGCGGACGGTTCAGGAGCGGAGAAAGAGCGCTAGTTATGAGCTTCCGTCCATCGAATTGCTCGCCCCGCCGCCGCCGCGAGAGGGTGAGATTCTCACCGAGGATATCCTCGAGGAGCGGGCCGGCCGCGTGGAAAAGGTCATCCGCGACTTCGGGGTGAAGGGCGAGGTCATTCACGTTCATCCCGGGCCTGTGGTCACATTGTACGAACTCGAGCCTGCTCCAGGTGTCAAATCCTCGCGGGTCATCGCGCTCTCGGAGGATATCGCCCGCTCCATGAGCGCCGTCTCGGCGCGCGTTGCGGTGATCCCCGGACGAAACGCCATCGGCATCGAACTTCCGAACGCGACCCGGGAGACGGTCTACCTCCGGGAGATGCTGGAAGCAGCAGATTTCCAGGGATCGGTTCAGAAGCTTCCGATCTGCCTCGGCAAGACCATCGGCGGCGAACCGGTGATCGCCGATCTCGCCCGCATGCCGCACCTGCTCGTCGCCGGCACCACCGGCTCGGGCAAGTCGGTGGCGATCAACACCATGATCCTGTCCCTGCTGTACCGCTTTACCCCGGAGCAGTGCCGCCTGATCATGGTCGATCCCAAGATGCTCGAATTGAGTGTCTATGACGGCATTCCCCATCTGCTCACCCCGGTGGTCACCGACCCGAAGAAGGCGATCATCGCATTGCGCTGGGCGGTGCGCGAGATGGAGGACCGCTACCGCAAGATGTCGAAGCTCGGCGTGCGCAACATCGACGGCTTCAACGCCCGCGTGGTCGAGGCGAAAGCCCGTGGTGAGGTGATTACGCGGACCATCGAAACGGGGTTCGATAAGGAAACCGGAAAGTCCGTCTACGAGGAGGTCACGATCGACCTGACGCCGATGCCTTACATCGTGGTGATCGTCGACGAGATGGCCGACCTGATGATGGTGGCCGGCAAGGAGATCGAAGGCGCGATCCAGCGCCTGGCCCAGATGGCCAGAGCGGCCGGCATTCACGTGATCCTGGCGACGCAGCGGCCGAGCGTCGAYGTGATCACCGGCACGATCAAGGCGAAYTTCCCGACCCGGATCTCGTTCCAGGTGACCTCGAAGATCGACAGCCGCACGATCCTCGGCGAGATGGGCGCYGAGCAGCTCTTAGGCCAAGGCGACATGCTGTACATGGCCGGCGGCGGGCGGATCACGCGCGTGCACGGGCCGTTCTGCTCGGATATCGAAGTCGAGAAAGTCGTCACGCATCTCAAGGCCCAGGGTGAGCCGGTCTATCTCGATGCCGTCACGGCTGATGATGAGGCCCCGGAGGAATTGGAGGTCCCGGAGCTGCCCGTCGATGATGACGATGCCGGTTTCGCATCGGGGGATGCCTACGAGCAGGCGGTCGGCATCGTCCTACGGCACAGGAAGGCGTCGACATCCTACATCCAGCGCCGGCTGCAGATCGGCTACAACCGGGCGGCGTCCATCATGGAGCGCATGGAAAAGGAAGGGATCGTGGGCCCGGCCAACCATGCCGGCAAGCGCGAGATCCTGCGGGGAGAGTTCGAGGCTTAACGCAAGAGCAAACAAGCGCCGCCAAGACTTACGAGGCGGCGCGAAACCGCTCGAATGCCGTGATCCTCTGAGTGAACGGCTCCACGTCCCTGCGGTAGATCTCCTGCCGCAGGAACTTCATCTCCGCCTCATAGGCATCCTCGGCAATCTCGATAAACCATGATTTCGGCCGACCGTTCGTTCCATCGTTCCAACGGTAACCTCGCTTCTTGAGGTTGTCCTTCATGTCGAAGGGAGAGCCTTCCGCCCAGATCCGCAGCAGGGCCTTCCGGGCTGAAGCCAGCAGATGGGACATGGCACAATCTGTATTCCCAGGGAGCGGAGCCACCAACACTTCCAGAAGGGCATGGCAGTCCTCGACCGCACGATGACCCTGATGGAACCATCCGCACTGAGACAGCAGGTAACCCAGCTTCGAGCCCTCGAAGCCGAAGTCCGACCAGGACACCTCCGCATGGGAGCAGGCCCAGGCCTTCAGCGAAAAGCCATGGGCCAGGCGTTCACAGAAGGGCCGGTCGAAGCGGGCGTTGTGAGCGATCACCAGATGAGCGGCCTGGATGAACGCCTCGACGGCATCCAAGTCAATCGTATGCCCCTTCACCATCTCAGACGTGATTCCGGTCAGACGCGTGATTTCGGGGGTGATCGGGACCGTCGGCTCCCGCAAGGCGCTGTAGGTGCCGACGACATCGCCGATGCGACCATCCTCGTGGTACGAGAATGCCACCATGCCGATCTCGATGATTTCATCCCGCGTCTGGTCGAGACCGGTGGTTTCGGTGTCTACGATGACAGCAATCCTTTCGCCTGGGACCGAGATGCGCGGTGCGACGACGGGCCGGGGCTGGAGGCGGCGCAGAACGCGGTACTGCCCACTTGACTCCAAAGCATCGACCGCTGTCTCGAAGTCGGCAGGATGCAGGCGGAAGGTGCGTTTCTGTTCCTGCCGGCTGACGGGGATGCGAGGGGTGGCGGACTTCTGGATTGGCGGGGCAGTCTCGACCACTCCGAGAAACAGATCGGCCTGTCCCTGCATTTGGCACTACTCCTATGGCGGTCATCGATGGTTTTGACTGAAGCTGCGCACCATGGAGCAGGACCTGTCGCCGGTGGGTTAATGAGCGGACCGAGAATTCCGCCTCCGTCTTCAGTTCGACGTTCTTAAGGACATCGAAACGCGACATGTGGAATGCGGATATCGCGAATCTCCTGCTGGTCCGGCGATCAGGCCGACCGTACGCGAATCCAAGTCTGCGATGTTAAGCGGCTGATGCGGAAAGCTTTTCCACTTTCGGGCGTTTAGGCTGGACAAGAAGTTTGCCGGGATCCGTCGGGAGCAGGAGCATGCCTGCGTCGTCGAGTGAAACACGCAATCGCGAAAAAACTTCCTTGATGTGAGCCAGGCCGCCCTTGAAGGCCTGCTTGAAGCTCCTGATGCTCGCGTTGTCCGAACCGAATTGCTGGTGCAGGTTGTCCCAGGTCAGCTTCAGCGGCCGTTGGACCGTACGCAACCGGTACCCGAGCCAGAACAGCATATCGAGCTTCCGTGCCGAGCCGGAGAAGGCACGCGCAGCCCGGATGTCAACCGGCAGCGCATGCTGAATGAGGTTGTCGTAGAAATCCGCGTGGAACTAAACGGTGTTCGACCATAGCAGGCCCTGATCGGAGTTGCCGGTCAACCAGATATCAAGCTGCCGGAACGGGGGACGTTCAGGGTGCTCGATCGTGAAGAGCCAGCCCAGAGGCCGATCTGCATCGTACAGGCTGCAAGCCGGTTCAATTGTTCCTTGAATTGCCTCAGGGTTCCGCGCTCGCCTCCTGTCACCGGAAAGCCCATCTGCTTGATGAAACCGGAGAGACTGTCCGCTGGTATTGCATCCAAGTTTCAAGCGGCAATGGAAAGAGGCATCCGGAGCGACGCAGAGTTCAATGCCGATGTGCTCGGAATTTGGGGCCATCTCAGAAGCATTTAGAGCATTTTTCGGTGAAGTGGATCCGGTTCACCGTCCAAAAATGCGGCAAAGCAAAGAAGAGAGCTGATTCCACGTCAGTGGAAACAGCTCTAGCTCGATGGCCGCGCTGAATCCGATACGTGTCTGCGCAGACCCCTATGCGGCAAGCCGTTTTGTCACGCTGAATCGCATGCATGGTTACGCAGAATTCGATACGCGCCCACGCAGACTTCTATGCGGCGGCCGAGGTTAAGCTTTGGAAGTGCAAGAGTTTTTCCTCTCTGCATATACCCGACTCATACTCTTCCTGAATCTGAATCGATTCAAATACTTACTTATGGGTCTGATGCAGTTGATTTTTTGAGGAAGTTTTCCGCCTCCGATCGATATCTGGCAGCGCATTGGAAGGAGGACATCGTTCTCCAGCAAAGAGGGGCGAATCGAACTCTTCGTTGATCCAGAGCTCAGGTATCTTGGACGCGACGGTGTCCCCGGTACTCGTTCTTCGGATGCACAATCCTGTCGAGATGCTGTTACGCATCAGGACCCCGCCGGTGCGTCCAGTGACGGATGTTGACGATCTATTAACCATGGTTGCAGATCATTCCCGAATGACAAGGCTGGCTCACAGTCGAATTTTCTGGGGCGGAGTAGCAATAGGGAGCCCGATGAGTATCGAGGGAAATCTGGATCAGAAGGAGCTGCGCCCGCGCCTTGGCTCTGATGCACGGGAGCAGATCGGAGCCCACCTCCAAGCTGTCTTCGCGGAGATCGAGGGGCAGCCGATCCCCGATGAGCAGATCGATCTGCTGCTCGCGCTACGGCGAGTCGAGCGCGAACGCGGGCGCAAGGAGGCTTGAGCGGAACAGAGCCGCCGGTACGCCGTTGTCGAGACTCGACGGTCACCAGGAGCGGTCAGCCCCATGCCTCGCGAAGTCACGGACCCCGAGGGCATCACATGGACCTGTATCCAGGCCTTCTCAGGCCTGGGTAAGGATCCGGAGAAGGCCGAGGCGGCTCGAGTCGATGGGAAGGATGACGTCTATAAGGTGGTTTGCACGCCGTCCGGTGGTGCGCAATCCGTGCGCATCGAACTGCCCGGCGATTGGGAACGGAACGTTTCCGATGAGCAATTGCTCGACATGATACAGGCTCAATACAGGCTCAGTTGAAACAGGTTTCTTGACCGACCGGCAGAGCCGTCTCTATCTCCTCATGCCGCTCCGATCTTCACATCGTCCGGTTGGACAGGAGGGATGGACGGGGCAGTGTCCGTTTCTGTCGCATTGCCTCTGCAAAGGAGCTCCTGGACGAGACCGGCCGTGTCATTCGTCAGAAATCCAGTTTCGACCTAGGCTCCAGAGCTCGAAAGCCTCGGGAAGCCACCTGGACCCTGCACACGCTGCCAGGCTCCCGACCTTGCCTCTGCGCGACTCTGCCACGGCCCATCACAAACCTGCATCTGCCGATCACGCCGGTCGAACCGAACCGGCATGCTGACATTGTCATGATTGGGGACAATTTCTCCTCGTTACGGTCGGGGTACGACCCAGCAGATGAAGGTACGATCATGGCTACGAACACGAAGGGTGGATCTTCTCAACCGAGCAAGAGCCGGAAAACACCGGCGAAATCGGCGTCAAAGTCGACCTCGCGATCGGCGTCCGTAAAGCAGACTGGCGCTCCCAAGCGTGCGCAACCCAAGGCAATGGCCAACTCACGGTCCATGTCTAAGTCTCAGGCCCTTCCGGCGAAGTCCCGGTCCTCTGCGGGAACCCAGAGGAAACCCCGCTCGACCTCTGGTGCGGCGCGGTCGCGATCCACAGCGGCGTCCCGCTCGCAAGCGAGCATGATGAACCCGATGGCATGGCTCTCGTCGCTCGAGACGACGCTCACCTCACCACAGGCTCGCGCCGTGATGGCAGAGGCACTCAGGGCGATTGCGAACGTGCTGGAGAAGCCCCAGGGAGAAGGACAGGCAAAGCAGGCTGGTGGCGCGCAGGAAGGCAGGAAAGCCGTATCGGCTGCTGGAAGCTTGGGCGCCGAGATCGTTGCTGCTCCGCTTGAGGTCGCCGCGGCTGCCATCGGAGCCGCAGGCGAGGTCCTGACAGGCGCCCTTGGCGGCTCGTCAGGGGAGGGGCCTGGCGGCAGAGGCAGCCGAAAGACCACTTGACGGTTCTCCGTGAGGAGGAAAAACAACGATAACCAGTGACGAGCGCATCGTGCGGAATTAGAGGTCCGCACTGACCCATGCGTCCGCGACGATGGCCATCGGTCCCGAAAGGCGTTCCGCTTTTGGGCTCGATGGTCTAGCGTTCCGGCTCTCGTTCGATGATGCGGGCGACTTTGGCTCGACGATCAATCTTCGCCTCAGGAAGACTCCGATGACATTCGCGAAACTGCTCAGTGTTGCTCTCTTCTCCGGAATGCTTGCCGCCGGCCCCGCGATGGCCCAGGACCGAACGGTGAGGATCGCCGTGGAGGGAGCCTACGCGCCGTGGAACTTCACCGGTGCAGGCGGCAAGCTCGAGGGCTTCGAGATCGACCTCGCCAATGACCTCTGCGCCCGCATGAAGGTGAAATGTGAGATCGTCGCTCAAGACTGGGATGGCATGATCCCGGCCCTGAATGCGAAGAAGTTCGATGCCATCATGGATGCCATGACCATCACCGAAGAGCGCCGGAAAGCCATCGACTTCAGCGACCGTTACGCCGATTCCCCGAACGGCTTCCTCGTTGCCAAGGACTCGCCGCTCGCCAAAATGCCGGGCACGGGGCAATCCTACAATCTCTCCAGCCAACCTGCGGAGGCGGAAAAAGCTATCGACACCATCAAACCCTTGCTGAAGGGCAAGACTCTCGGTGTGCAGGTCTCGACCATCCAGCCCGCCTTCGCCGACAAGTACCTGAAGGATAGCGTGGATATTCGCGAGTATAAGACCGTGGAGCAGCACGATCTCGATCTCGCGTCTGGTCGCCTCGATGCCGTGTTCGCCGGTGCGACCCAGATCATGGGGACGCTTGAAAAGCCCGATTTCAAAACCGGATACGCGCTCGTCGGCCCCTCACTGACGGGTGGGGTGCTCGGCGGAGGAATCGGCATCGGCTTGCGTAAGGACGACGCCGAATTGAAGACCAAATTCAACAACGCCATTCACTCGTCCATTCAGGATGGCACCGCCAAGACCCTGTCGATGAAGTGGTTCAAGGTCGACGTCACGCCGCAGGGCTAGCGGTTCAATTCCCGGCTCTCAGGTGAGTGCTCAGGGCCTAAGAACGGATGCGGGTTCCGTACGAACAACACGGATCGCCTCAAAAGGATGGCAGAGCGTCGGTCGAAGAGACTGCAGGCCCGGCGGTCGTCAGGATATGGAATATCGTCTGCTGAGGCATGCAAGTTTGCGAACCGCGACACCCTGTCCCGAGTTTGCCTCGGATCACCCCTGGACCTTCTCACAGGCAAGGGTGACATCGATCACTCCTAGGCGGCGTTACATCCACGCGCCGGTGTCTTGACTTCGCCGTTCGGTAGGCAGATTGTAAATCAATGGTAGCGTGATCCGGAGCAGGATCCGTACGACCTCTCCGCCACACCGCGTAACGTGACAACGCCGTCTGGTTGGACGATCCCCCATGGACAAACCCTTGCGAGAGGCCCGAGAGGGCCGGAACAGCCTTTCACTGCCCTCAAAGGTGACGATCACGCTTCATGTCAACGACGTGGCGCGCACGCTGACCGTTGCACCGTGGACGACCTTGCTCGACGCGCTGCGCGAAGATCTGGATCTGACCGGCACCAAGAAGGGCTGCGATCACGGCCAATGCGGCGCCTGCACAGTGCTCGTGGATGGACGCCGGGTGACGTCCTGTCTTGTCCTCGCGATCAGGCTGGAGGGCGCTCGAGTGATCACCGTCGAAGGATTGGCGAAGGATGGTGCTCTGCACCCGGTGCAGCAGGCCTTCATCGACCACGACGCTTTCCAGTGCGGCTACTGCACACCCGGCCAGATCATGTCGGCCGTTGCCCTGATCGGCGAAGGCAGGGCGCACACCGCTGACGAGATCCGCGAACTGATGAGCGGAAATATCTGCCGCTGCGGTGCGTATCCCCGGATCGTTGCGGCGATCCAGCAGGCCATGGCTGTGATGGGAAGCAAGCCATGATCAACTTTCAATTTGCCCAAGCGACCGACGTTGGCGACGCTCTCCGCCAGATCGCCGCCGATCCGGATGCCAGATTCATCGCCGGGGGCACCAACATAGTGGACCTGATGAAATATGATGTCGAGCGCCCCGGGCGGCTCATCGACATCTCGCATCTGCCACTCAGGACCGTCGAGGAAACACCGAGCGGGGGCTTGCGCATCGGCGCCCTCGTGCCGAACAGCGACTTGGCCTACCATTCGCTGGTTGAAGCGCACTATCCCTTGTTGTCGAGCGCGATCCTGGCGGGTGCGTCGCAGCAATTGCGCAACATGGCATCGACCGGCGGAAATCTGATGCAGCGCACGCGGTGCCTGTACTTCTATGACACAGTGACCCCATGCAACAAGCGCGAGCCCGGCAGCGGCTGCTCCGCAATCACCGGCATCAACCGCACGAATGCCATCCTTGGGACGAGTGATACCTGCATTGCGACGCATCCATCCGACATGTGCGTCGCACTCGCGGCTCTCGAGGCCATGGTGCACGTCGCAGGGCCCTCCGGCGAGCGCGCGATCCCCTTCGCCGATTTCCACCGCCTGCCGGGCGATACCCCGGAGATCGACACCAATCTCGCGCCGGACGAGATCATTGTCGCCGTCGAGCTGCCGCCCAACGGCTTCGCTGGCAATTACAGCTACCTGAAGATCCGGGACCGACTGTCCTATGCGTTCGCACTCGTGTCGGTCGCGGCGGCCCTGGAACTCGAGAACGGGCTCATCAAGGAAGCGCGGCTTGCGCTCGGCGGCGTAGCTCACAAGCCCTGGCGGAGGACGGAGGCCGAAGCGGCCTTGCAGGGCGAGGCTCCTGATCGTGGGGCCTTCGCCAAAGCAGCCGACATCCTGCTGCAGAATAGCCGTGGCTTCGGGCACAATGATTTCAAAATCGGCCTTGCCCGTCGTGCAATCGAGCGCACGTTGACGCAGGCCGCGCGTGGCACGCCTCAAGTCCAGGCCATCAAGAAGATCCGGTGACTGTCATGACCTATATCGGCACCGCCACATCCCGCGTCGATGGCCATGCGAAGGTCACGGGCGCGGCAAAATACGCAGCAGAACCCAAGGCTGCGGACCTTGCTCACGGCAGCGTCGTCACATCCACCATCGCCAAGGGCAGGATCGCGCGCATCGACGTGAGCGATGCCCTGCGGGTCGACGGCGTGATCGACGTACTCACGCACACGAACCGGCCTCGGATGGCCGCCAGCGACAGCGGCTACAAGGACGACCTGACTCCAGACGGTACGCCCTTCCGTCCTTTATACGGTGACACGATCCTGTTCGACGGCCAGCCGGTGGCGCTGGTCGTGGCCAACGATCTGGAGACCGCTCAGTTCGCCGCCTCCCTGGTTCAGGTCGACTACGATGAGGAGCCGCACGTCACGGACATGCAACGCCAGCGCGATGGAGCGTCTGTCTTGAAAGCCGCTGCGGACCCCGGCTCGAATCCCTTCGCCCCGCCAAAGCCGCGCGGCAACGCCAAGGCGGCGCTCGCGGCAGCGGCCGTGCGCCATCAGGGCGAGTATTCCGTCCCGATCGAGCATCACAACCCGATCGAGCTCTATGCCTCGACAGTGATGTATGAGCACGACGGCAAGCTCACCATCTACGACAAGACCCAGGGCGTTCAGAATGTCCAACGCTATCTCTGCGGCGCGCTCGAGCTCGCACCGGACCGCGTTCGCGTGCTCTCACCCTTCACGGGCGGTGCGTTCGGCTCAGGGTTGCGGCCGCAATATCAGGTGGTGCTCGCCGCGCTGGCGGCGCTCGCATTAAAGCGCTCTGTGCGTGTCGGGCTCACCCGGCAGCAGATGTACGGGCTCGGCTATCGGCCGGCCATGACCCAGCGGATCGATCTCGGTGCCAAA
This sequence comes from Microvirga sp. 2MCAF35, assembly GCF_052115545.1. Taxonomy (NCBI): domain Bacteria; kingdom Pseudomonadati; phylum Pseudomonadota; class Alphaproteobacteria; order Hyphomicrobiales; family Methylobacteriaceae; genus Microvirga; species Microvirga sp. 2MCAF35. The sequence goes on along the minus strand of NZ_JBFRGW010000014.1, from coordinate 31,451 downwards.
GCCGATGGATCCCTTGAGGCGATTGCGCACGACGCCGTCACCGTGACCTCGCAGTACGAGCACTTCTACCGGCAGGAGACCGGCTGGTCCGGCCTGCTCTATCGGTGCCCCAATACGACATACGCGCACAGGCTCGCGCCGCTTGACCTTCCAACCTCGTGCGACATGCGCGCACCGAGCGCAGCGACCGGCGTTTATGCTCTCGAATGCGCGATGGACGAGCTGGCGGTCTCGCTCGGGCTCGATCCTCTCGATCTGAGATTGCGCTGTTATTCGGACCGCGATCAGATCGCCGACCGGCCCTACAGCAGCAAGAACCTGCGGGAATGCTACCACAGAGGCGCCGAAGCGTTCGGCTGGGACAAGCGCAACCCTGAGCCGCGCTCGATGCGCGATGGCAGCGAGCTGGTGGGCTGGGGAATGGCGACCGGCGTCTGGGAGGCATTGCAGGTGCCGATCGCGGTGCGCATCGTGCTCACCGCCAATGGTCACGCCGAGGTGTCCTGCGCGACCTCCGACATCGGCACCGGCACCTACACGATCATGGCTCAGGTCGCAGCCGACATGCTGGGCCTTCCGCTCGAGAACATCAGCGTCAAGCTCGGCGACTCGACCCTGCCGCAATCGCCCGTCGAAGGAGGGTCATGGATTGCGGCCTCGGTCGCCAACGGGATCGTGACGACCTCCAGCGCGATCCGCCGCGAATTGTTGAACCTCGCCAAGACGGTGCCGAATTCGCCGCTTTCGGACGTTGGGCCCGATGACGTCCGGCTCGCCGACGGCAAGCTCGTGAGCGACAAGGATCCGGCCCGCACGGTGTCGATTGCAGACGCCATGCGGCATGGCGGCGTCGATCGCATCGAGCGGGAAGAGACAACGCATTTTCCTAAGAACGAAGCGCATTCCCACAACACGCATTCGGCAGTCTTCGCCGAGGTCAAGGTAGACGAGGAGCTCGGGGTTATCCGTGTCACCCGCGTCGTCAGTGCGGTCGCGGCGGGACGCATCCTGAACACCAAGACCGCCAGCAGCCAGATTCTGGGCGGGGTGGTATGGGGCATCGGCATGGCGCTGCACGAGGAAACGCTCCTCGATCACGGCTTCGGGCGCGTCATGAACGCCAACATCGCGGAATACCACGTGCCGGTGAACGCCGACATACACGATGTCGAGGTGATTTTCGTCGACGAGCCGGACGACAGCATCAACCCGCTCGGCATCAAGGGTTTGGGCGAGATCGGCATCGTCGGCGTTGCCGCCGCGATCGCCAACGCGGTCTATCACGCGACCGGGAAGCGTGTCCGCGACCTGCCCATCACATTGGACAAGGTTTTCCAGTAGACCAGGGCGCAAGCACACCCGAAGTGGCCTTAAATCTCGGCTTTAGTACTAGATCCGGCCCATGTGATCGCTGCTGGCTTGCTACGCTATCAGCGGTCGATCATTCTTCGGATGGCAATATCGTTCGAACACGTTTCAGGTTCTCGAACCTGCCAATGTTGATGTCGAATAGTGATAGAGCGGTGGCACGGCTAAGAAGCTTCGTGGTGCAGATGACAAAAATTCAGTCTTCTCAGTTGCTTGGGCTGGCTGGGGGACCTGGATTCGAACCAAGACTAACGGAGTCAGAGTCCGCTGTTCTACCATTAAACTATCCCCCATCGAAGCCATCGAACCCTTGGCCTTTCCTGAGGCTTTGTCTCAGCATCGGAGGCGGGGATTCGAAACCGGCGTCGCGGTTGGCGGTGAGATAGGGGGCTTTTGGGGGCGCGTCAAGCCTTGAAATGGGGTTCGGGCGGGTCTTCCGCTAATCGTCGAGTGCGCCGCCTTCCGGCGGGGAGTCCAGGTCGAGGCCGGACCGGAGGGCGGCTTCGTCCGCCGCGTCCTCGGCGTCGGCCGCGATGCGCTCGTAGCGGTCGAGGGCGCCCTGGAGGATATAGGCGGCGGCCATCTTGTCGACCGCGTCGGCCCGCTTGGCCCTGGACGCATCCGCGTCGAGGAGCGTGCGGGTCACCACCATGGTGGACATGCGCTCGTCCCAGAACAGGACGGGCAGCGGCAGGAGGGGCTTCATGTTGCGCACGAAGGCGCGGGTCGCCTGGGAGCGGGGGCCCTCCGTGCCATCCATGTTGAGCGGCAGGCCGAAGACGAGGCCGCCGACCTCGTAGCGGGCGACGAGATCCTTGATGCGGCCCACATCGGGGGTGAATTTCACCCGCTTGATCGTCTCCAGCGGGGTAGCGATGCGCCGCTCCACGTCCGAGAGGGCGAGGCCGATGGTCTTGGTGCCGAGATCGAGGCCCATGAGCCGGGCGCGGGGCGGCAGGCCGTCGATGAAGGCGACCAGTTCGTCGTCTCGTGAGATCATGGGCGGCCTCCTCGTGCATCTGCCGGCTTTCAGCCAGTATAGAGGAAGTAGGCCGGCGTCGAGACGGGAGAGCGGAGTTCAAATGCGCAGGTATCATCCCCGGCGGCCGTCGGGCCGGGAAGGGGGATCCATGATGGTGAGCCTGCGGGTGGATTCCCTTCCCCTTCGCTACGCTCCGGCCGGGAATGACAAACTCATGTCACGCTGCGCTCGTCAGATCGGGAGATGAGGGAGCAGGACTTGCGGTGCCGGCGCGGGACGGCAGCGCTTCTCCGGAACGCTTGAAGAGGTGGCAGGACTCGGGGGCGAGGTCGAGGCCGATGGTGCTACCGACCTCATGGCGCGCGTCGCCCGGCTCGCGGACGGTCAGGCGGCGGCCCTGGCCGATGTCAACGTAGAGCAGGTGGTTCTCGCCAAGCTCTTCCACCAGCTCGACTCGTCCCGTGAGGGAGCCCTGGGCGCTGACCCGCATGTGGTCGGGCCTGACGCCGAGGGTGACGGCCTCGCCCGGCTGGACGGATTCCGGAGCCGCGGGAACGGACAGGGTGCCGCCGTTGGGAAGGCCCACCAGCACCTCGTCCGGCCCGACACCAGCGACCTGGCATTCGATGAAATTCATCTGCGGCGAGCCGATGAAGCCGGCCACGAAGAGATTGGCCGGCCGGTGATAGAGCTCCAGCGGCGTGCCGACCTGCTCGATCCGTCCTCCGTTGAGCACCACGATGCGGTCGGCCAGCGTCATCGCCTCCACCTGATCGTGCGTCACGTAAATCATCGTTGCGCCCGTGTCGCTGTGGAGCTTGGCGATTTCGATGCGGGTCTGCACGCGAAGCGCCGCATCGAGATTGGACAGGGGCTCGTCGAAGAGGAAGACCTTCGGGTCGCGCACGATGGCGCGGCCGATGGCGACCCGCTGGCGCTGGCCGCCGGAGAGCTGCCTCGGCTTGCGGTCGAGAAGGGTGTCGATCTGCAGCATGCGCGCGGCCTCGCGCACCTTGGCGTCGATCTGACCCTTCGAGGACTTCGCCAGTTCCAGTCCGAAGGCCATGTTGTCGTAGACGTTCATGTGCGGGTAGAGCGCGTAGGACTGGAACACCATGGCGATGCCGCGCTTGGCCGGCACGAGATCGTTCACGCGCTCGCCGCCGATGAAGAGATCGCCCGCCGTGATGTCCTCGAGCCCGGCGATGAGACGTAGCAGCGTGGATTTCCCGCAGCCAGACGGGCCGACGAAGACCACGAACTCGCCGTCGCGGATAGCGAGATCGACGCCGTGGATGACCTTCACACGACCGAAGGATTTCTGGACGTTCTTGAGGACGACATCAGCCATTGCGCAGATTTCCTGAACTAGCCCTTCACCGCGCCGGCCGTGAGGCCCGCGACGATCTTGCGTTGGAACACAAGCACCAGGACGATGATCGGGATGGTTACGATGACGGAGCCCGCCATGATCGTGCCCCAGGGCAGCTCATAGGCGGTCGAGCCGCTCATGAGGGCAATGGCGGGCGGCACGGTGCGCCGTTCGTTGGTAAGCGTGAAGGTGAGGGCGAAGAGAAACTCGTTCCAAGACACGATGAAGGCGAGGAGCCCCGTGGTCACGGCGGCCGGTGCCATGAGCGGCAGGAACACGCGCCGAACCACGATCCACGGCGTCGCGCCGTCGACGAAGGCGGCCTCCTCGATCTCCTTCGGCAGCTCGCGCATGAAGGTCGTGAGCACCCAGATCGTGAAGGGCAGGGTGAGCATGAGGTTGGCGAGGATCAGGCCCGGCAGGGTGTTGTAGAGGCCGAAAGCCCGGATCAGCTCGAACATGCCGGCGAGCACGGCTACCTGCGGGAACATGGAAACGGCCAGGATCGTCATGAGCAGCAGCGAGCGGCCGCGAAAGGCGATGCGTCCGAAGGCGTAGGCCGCCGTGATGCCTAAGCCCAGCGACAGAACCACTACCGAGCCCGACACGATGATGGAGTTCAGGATGTTGCGGCCGAAGGGCTGGCGCTCGAACACGGCGATATAGTTCGACGGATCGAAGCTCTCCGGAAGATAGGCCACCGAGAACAGGGCGCTCCCTGTACGGAACGACGAGATGATCGCGTAATAGAACGGAAAGAGCGCGAAGAACGCGATGACGATCACGAGCAGCCAGAAGCCGGTTCGGGCAAGCAATTTCATCGCGGATCCTCACCGAGCCGGACGCGTCCGGCCGCGAGCGTGATCACGACCACGAGGGCGATGATGAGGAAGATCAGCGTCGATGCTGCAGAGCCGAGCCCCACTTCCTGGAAATCGACGAGCTGCTGGCGCGCATAGACGGACATGGAGGCCGTGTCCTTGGAGTTCGACGTCAGGACGTAGATGAGATCGAAGACCCGCAGGGCATCGAGGGAGCGGAAGATCACAGCGACGAGCAGCGCCGGCTTGATGAGCGGCAGGGTCACGCGGAAGAACACCCGGACAGGCGAGACCCCGTCCACTTTCGCCGCCTCGTAGATGTCCTGCGGCAGCATCTGGAGGGCCGCGAGGATGAGCAGGGCCATGAAGGATGTGTGCTTCCAGACATCCACCATGACGGCGGCCCACAGGGCCGTGTCGGCATTGGCCGTCCAGGAGACCGGCGCGGCGATCAGGCCGATGCGCAGGAGGAGGTCGTTGATCACCCCGAACTGGTCGTGCAGCATCCAGCTCCACATCTTGGCCGACACGATGGTCGGGATCGCCCAGGGGATGAGGATGATGGCCCGCATGAGGCCGCGGCCCGGGAACGCCGCGTTCAGGATCAGCGCCACGACGATGCCGAGAACCGTTTCGAGCGAGACGGAGACGAGGGTGAACCACAAGGTGTTCCAAACCGAGCGCCACCAGTCGGGCTCGATCAGGATCCCGAACCACTCGCCGTCGTAATGGGCGAGGTAGTTTTCGAGGCCGATGAATTTGTAGTCGCTCAGGTCGTTGAGGCTGGCATCCGTGAAGCTGAACCAGATCGTCCGCGCGAGGGGCCAGCCCGCGATGAGCGCGACGACGATCAGGCTCGGCGCGATGAAGAGCCATGCCGCCCTGACGCGCGAACGTGTCAGCGACGAACGGCGTCCCTTTGCAGCCTCCTGCACCGGAGCGCCGGCCTCAGCGACGGCGCTGCCCATGATCATTGCCAGCCGTTGCGCTTGATCCGCTTCAGGTCGCGGTCGAGGCGGTTGAGTGCCTGCGCGGGCTCGGAACGCTTCGAGAGAACCTGATGCACCGCGTTGAAGAACTCGGTGGAGACCTTGTTGTAGTTCTGGCCCGTCACGGTGGCAGGTCGGGCGACTGCATTGCTGAATACGTCGACGAGGTCGCCGATGAAAGGATTGGCCTTGGCGATGTCAGCATCGCTGTAGAGCGACACGATGGTCGGGTTGAAGGCGCCTTCGACCGCGCGGCGCTTCTGCTCGGCCTCGCTCGTCAGGTACATGACGAGATCGGTCGCGGCATCGGCGTTCTTCGAATATTTGGACACGGCGAGAAGCTGGCCGCCGAGCGTTCCAGCGTGACGACCGTCCGCGCCGCCTTTCGGCAGGGGCGCGATGCCGACCTTGTCCTTGATGGTGCTGTCGGCACCCTGCGCCAGCGCCCAGGCATAGGGCCAGTTGCGCATGAAGGCGGCATTGCCGGCCTGGAACACGCCGCGCGCTTCCTCTTCCGTATAGTTGAGCACGCCCTCGGGCGTGATCGTGCCGACCCAGCCGGCGGCAATCTTCAGAGCCTCGGCGGCCTTGGGGTTCTCGACCGTCACCTCTCCCTTCTCGTCCACGATGGTGCCGCCGTTGTAGGAGGCTATCCACTCGAGCGCGTTGGTGGTCAGGCCCTCATAGGCGCGGCCCTGCCAGGTATAGCCCCAGAACTCGTTGCGGCCGTCCTTGCGCTCGCCCTCCTGGATGAGGCGGGCGGTCTCGGTGAGGTCGGCCCAGGTCTGCGGCACGGGCCGCTTGTACTTGTCCAGAAGGTCCTTGCGGTAATAGAGCAGGCCCGCATCGGCGAACCACGGCACCGCCATCAGCTTGCCCTCGACACGACTGGTCTCGACCATGGCGGGAAGATGGTCGCCGATGGTGCCCTGCGCCTTGGAGGTCAGATCCAGCAGATGATTGCCCAGGATGCCAGTCCAGACTACGTCGATCTGGAACACGTCGATATCCCCGGCGCCCGCCGCGAGAAGCTGCTGGTAGAGCGCAAGGCGCTCCGTGGCGGAGTTGGGCGTCGAGACGATCTTGACCGTGTTGCCGGTCCTCGATGCCCAGGCGTCGGTGCCCTGCTTGCAGATTTCGTATTCCTTGCCGAGCGCGCTGCACGAGATTGAAATCTCGACGGCCCATGCGCTGGTGGAGGCAAGGAGCCCGGCGGCTGCGGCAACGCTGGCGATGAGGCGGGACATGGCAATCCTCCTGCAGGCTTGATGTTTATTGCTTAGCTTCTTAAAGCCCGACCTTCGGATTTGTTCCTGTGGAACGTGGTCAGGGGCGCGGCTGCCCCATCTCATGTTGCCGAAAGCGAGGGTATTTCCATGAAAATTACGTGGTTCGGTCATTCCGCCTTCCGGCTCGATTTCGCCGGCAGGGCCGTGCTCATCGATCCGTTCTTCACCGGCAATCCGGCGTTCGAGGGCGATAAGGGCAAGATCACCCAGGGGATCTCGCACATCCTCGTCACCCACGGCCATGGGGACCATGTGGGCGATACGGCCGACATTGCGAAGGCGACGGGCGCCAAGGTCGTCACCAATTTCGAGCTCTGCATGTATCTCGCCAAGCAGGGCGTCCAGAACATCGATCCCATGAACACGGGCGGCACGACGGACCAGGACGGCTTCACCGTCACCCTGGTGCGGGCGGACCATTCCGCGGGCCTCGTGGAGATGGACGTGAACTTCCCGCTCGGCAACGCCAACGGCATCATCGTCAAGACTCCGGGCGAGCCGACCATCTACCACATGGGCGACACGGACATCTTCGGCGACATGGCCCTGATCGCCGAGATCCATCAGCCCGACGTGGTCATCGTGCCCATCGGCGACCGCTTCACCATGGGCCCGGAGGTCGCGGCCCTGGCGGTCGAGCGCTATTTCAGTGGCGCCAAAGTCGCCATCCCGTGCCACTACGCCTCCTTCCCGCCGCTCGTCCCCAACGCCGATCGCTTTATCGCGGCCCTGGACGGCAAGGGCATCCAGGTGGTCGTGCCGCACAAGACGGTGGGCGTGACGATCTAAAGATAGCCTCCACGTCATCACCGAGCTTGTCCCGGTGATCCCGATTGTATGAAGCGCGGCGCTTTTCCGTATCGGGATGGCCGGCACAAGGCCGGCCATGACGTTTGAGGGTGGCGTCGCGGCATGGGCCTTCCCCCACATCCAACATTGCCCCCCGAGGCGGGCGGGTGCTATAGGCCGCCCAGCAGAATTCCAAGAGGTTAGACCATTCATGTCGGTCGATGAGAAAACGGTCCGCCGCATCGCCCATCTGGCGCGCATTGCCGTGACGGATGCGGAGGTGCCTCATCTCCAGGGCGAGCTCAACGCGATTCTCTCCTTCGTCGAGCAGCTCAACGAGGTGGACGTGGAGGGCATCGAGCCGATGACCTCCGTGACCCCCATGGTCATGAAGAAGCGCCAGGACGGCGTGACCGATGGCGGCTATGCGGACAAGATCATCCGGAACGCCCCCGCCACTGAGGACAACTTCTTCCTCGTGCCCAAAGTGGTTGAATGAGAATTCGTCATCCCGGCCGGAGCGTCAGCGGAGAGCCGGGATTGCGCAAACCAGTTATTTCTTCCAGACGATCCCGGATCGCTGCAGGGCAGCGTCCGGGATGACAGGATGATCCCGTGACCGAACTGACCCATCTCACGATTGCCGAAGCCCGCGACGGCCTGAAGGCCAAGTCCTTCTCCGCCACCGAGCTCGCGAAGGCCCATCTCGCCGCCATGGAAAAGGCCAGGGCGCTCAACGCCTATGTGCTCGAGACGCCGGAAAAGGCGCTCGCCATGGCCAAGGCCTCGGACGAGAAGCTGTCCAGGGGCGAGGGTGGAGCGCTCGAGGGCATTCCGCTCGGCATCAAGGACCTGTTCTGCACCGACGGCGTGACCACGACGGCGGGCTCGAAGATCCTGGGCAACTTCAACCCTCCTTACGAATCCACCGTCACCCGGAACCTCTGGAACGACGGCGCCGTGATGCTCGGCAAGCTCAACCTGGACGAGTTCGCCATGGGCTCCTCCAACGAGACCAGCGCTTTCGGGCCGGTGGTCTCGCCCTGGCGGCGGGAGGGCTCGAACGTGAGCGCCGGCGCGTCCGGCGCCATCGAAGGCACCCATCTGGTGCCCGGCGGCTCCTCGGGCGGCTCGGCGGCGGCGGTCGCCGCTCACCTGTGCCTGGGCGCCACCGCGACCGATACCGGCGGTTCGATCCGCCAGCCGGCGGCCTTCACCGGCACGGTCGGCATCAAGCCGACCTATGGGCGCGTTTCCCGCTGGGGCACGGTGGCCTTCGCCTCGTCCCTGGACCAGGCCGGCCCCATCGCCCGCACCGTGCGCGACACGGCCATCATGCTGCGCTCCATGGCGGGCCCCGACGACCGGGACACCACCTGCGTCGACCTTCCCGTGCCGGATTTCGAGGCCGCCGTCTCCCGTGGCGTGAAGGGCCTCAAGATCGGCATTCCGAAGGAGTACCGGGTCGACGGCATGTCGCCCGAGATCGAGCAGCTCTGGCACCAGGGCGCCGAGTACCTGCGCGCCGCCGGGGCCGAGATCGTCGAGGTTTCCCTGCCGCACACCAAGTATGCGCTGCCGGCCTATTACATCGTGGCCCCGGCCGAGGCGTCCTCTAACCTCGCCCGCTATGACGGCGTGCGCTACGGCCTGCGCGAGAACGGCCGGGACATCGTCGAGCTCTACGAGAAGACCCGCGCCGCCGGCTTCGGCCGCGAGGTCAAGCGCCGCATCATGATCGGCACCTATGTGCTGTCGGCCGGCTATTACGATGCCTATTACGTCCGGGCGCAGAAGCTGCGCACCCTGATCAAGCGGGACTTCGAGGAAGTCTACGCTAAAGGAGTTCATGCCATCCTCACCCCGGCCACGCCGTCCGCGGCCTTCGGCATCGGCGAGAAGGGCTCGGGCGATCCCGTCGAGATGTATCTCAACGACATCTTCACCGTGACGGTGAACATGGCCGGCCTGCCGGGCATCGCCGTTCCGGCCGGGCGCGACGCGCAGGGGCTGCCGCTCGGCCTCCAGCTTATCGGCCGGGCCTTCGATGAGGAGACCCTCTTCGCGGCCGGGCAGGTGATCGAGGAATCCGCCGGCCGCATCAAACTGCCCCAGGCCTGGTGGGCTTGAACGGCGTGCATCCCACCGTTCCCGTCATCCATCTCTGGGACTGGCTGCCGGCGGCCTTCGATCCGGTCCTGATCCTCATCGCGGTCTGGTTCGGCTGGAAGGCCGACCAGTTCGGCAAGGTGCTGATCATCGGCATGATCGCCCTGGCCGTGTCGGTGCTCGTCTCCTGGGGGATCAGCAGCCTGGGACTGCCCTGGATTGCGCCGGTGCGGTCCGACGGCCTGACCCTGTTCCCGGTCCGCTTCGTCGCCGCGATGCTGTGGGCCAGCAGCGCCTATGCCGCACGCCGCGTGGTCAGGCGTTAAATCTCGGCTAGAGAATCAAACGTCTGAGTGGCAACTGGCTTTGCGCGAAACGATGCGCAAAGCCAAAAACTCAAAGCGCCGGACGCGGCTTGGAATCCACGTCCGCAGACAGACCTCAAGCCTTCGTGCCACCCTTGAGGCGCGTATTGCACTCGCTCCAGAATTTCGGCCACTTGGCGTCCTTGGCGAGCTTGCCGCCAGCCTTGGCCTCCTTCCATTCCGCGCTGCATTTGCTCATGCGCTCGCGAGCCGCGAGCTGGGCGGCCGTCGGCTCCTTCTTCGGCTTCATCTCGGCGGCGGCATGGGCGGCTCCTGCCATCGACAGCGCCATTGCGGCAACGAGAACGGAGTTCACAATTCGGTTCATGGTCTGATCCCCTATCGGCGCTTCTTCAGGGCGCTCCGGATATTCAATTGGAATTATGTAACATGGCAAGTGGTATGCAACCTCTGAGGGACTGCCATGATCCCCTTTCCACGGAATTTCATTGCGCATGAGGGTGCGCATCCCGATCTTATGTCTTAACGTCCCGCACGGACGCGTGCATTACGTAAGGAGAGGGAAATCCATGGCGGCTTCCGCGCAGCAACCGATCGATCTCTATTACTGGCCGACTCCGAACGGATGGAAGATCACCATCATGCTCGAGGAATGCGGGCTGCCTTACGCGATCCATCCGGTCAACATCGGCAAGGGCGAACAATTCGAGCCGGAATTTCTGGCGATCTCGCCCAACAACAAGATGCCCGCCATCGTCGATCACGACGGCCCCGACGGGCAGCCGATCTCCGTGTTCGAATCCGGCGCGATCCTGCAATATCTCGGCCGTAAGACGGGCAAGTTCTATCCGCAGGACGAGCGCGGGCGGGTCGAGGTCGATCAATGGCTGTTCTGGCAGATGGGCGGCTTCGGCCCCATGCTCGGCCAGACGCACCATTTCCGCATCTATGCACCGGAACAGGTGCCCTACGCCATCGAGCGCTACACCAACGAGACCAACCGTCTCTACGGCGTGCTGAACAAGCGCCTCGCCGATCGGGAATTCGTGGCGGGCGAGTATTCCATCGCCGACATGGCCATCGCCCCCTGGGCGAAGCTGTGGGAGCGCCAGGGCCAGAACATCGACGATTTTCCGTACGCCAAGCGCTGGCTGGAAACGGTTCTCGCCCGACCCGCGGTCCTGCGCGGCATCAAGGTGAGTTCGGAAGACCGGGAGAAGACCGACCTGACGGACCCGAAGGTTCAGGCGGTGCTGTTCGGCCAGAGGGCGCGGTAGAAACCACTGTCCTATCCAGCCCTTTTCCGGGAACGAACGGGTGAGACCTTTCCGTCATGGCCGGCCTCGTGCCGCCCATCCGCCTTTGTGAAGCGCCTCGCTTTTCGCGACGTCATCCCCGGCGGCCGTAAGGCCGGGAAGGGGATCCACGATCTAGCGCAGAGATATGGATTCCCTTCTCCTCCGCTGACGCTCCGGCCGGGAACGACAATGGCGGCATCTCAATTCGTCTTCGTCCAGTTCTGCGACCGGCAGATCAAGCCGCCGAGGACGCAGCCGGAGAGCTGCAGGGTCGTCGGGCTCATGACCTTGAGCTTGCCCGTATAGGTCTTGCCGTCCTGGGGATTGTAGAGCTGGCCGCTATAGCCGTCCCCCTCCGGTTTGGCGTCCCAGATCATCCGAACGCCCACGATGTTGCGGCCCCTGAGCTTCGGGTCCGCATTGTTCGTATCCTTCTCATAGGTGGAGGACACGATGGTGCCGCAATATTCGGCCCCGCATCGGGCGATCCTCACGCGCGTATCGCCGCTCTGGGTGAGCCAGGTCCCGCTCGGATCGGCCGACTGGGCCTGCGCCGGAACAGAGAGAAGGGCAAGGCCTAAGGCGGCCAGGATCGCGTGTTTCATGGGAAACTCCCTCTATTCCGGCCCTCACCGGACCCATCCGGTTGAAAGATTAGGGGAGGCCATTAAGCTTTCCAAGCGGGCGGGGGCAAAAGGCGCTTGAGACCCAAGGGGTGCGCCGTTATAAGCGCCGCACTTTCCGATTTCATCTCAGAAGCGAGTTCCCATGGCCATCGAGCGCACCTTCTCCATCATCAAGCCCGACGCGACCGAGCGTAACCTCACCGGCGCCGTCAATGCCGTCATCGAGAACGCCGGCCTGCGCATCGTGGCGCAGAAGCGCATCCTCATGAGCCGCCGCGAGGCCGAGACCTTCTACGCGGTCCACAAGGAGCGCCCCTTCTTCGGCGAGCTCGTGGACTTCATGATCTCCGCTCCGGTCGTCGTCCAGGTTCTCGAGGGCGAGGGCGCCGTTCTCCGCTACCGCGAGATCATGGGCGCCACCAACCCGGAGAGCGCCGCCGAGGGCACGATCCGCAAGCTCTACGCCAAGTCCATCGGCGAGAACTCGGTTCACGGCTCCGACAGCCTCGACAACGCCAAGATCGAAATTGCCCAGTTCTTCTCGGGCAACGAGATCGTCGGCTAACACGCCGTTGTCATCCCCGGCGGCCCTGAGGGCCGGGAAGGGGATCACGTCCAAAGGTCGCCTTCCGGCGGCCTTTTCTTTTGGCAGCCCGTTCTCGTGCTTCCCTCTCCAGGCTTGGGGCCGAAGGGGATGGCACCCACCACGTCATGGCCGGCCTCGTGCCGGCCATCCCGCTTCTGTGAAGCGCCGTACCCTTCCGATCGAGATCACCGGCACAAGGGCTGTGATGACGAGGAGGGAGAAGATGCCTTTTCTTTAACCGTCCACTCCATCATGATGCGCCCGCCATGAACCAAGCTCCCCGCATCGAACGCCGCTCATCGGTCTGCCCGCATGATTGCCCCTCCGTCTGCTCCCTCGAAATCGAGGTGATCGAGGGGCGCTCCATCGGGCGCGTGCACGGGGCGAAGAGCAACAGCTACACGGCAGGCGTCATCTGCGCCAAGGTGGCCCGCTACGCGGAGCGCATCCACAATCCGGACCGGCTGCTCCATCCGATGAAGCGCACGGGGCCGAAGGGCTCTGGACAGTTCGAGCGCATCTCCTGGGATGAGGCCCTCGATATCGTGGCCCAAAAGTTCCTGGAGGCGGAGCGGGCGTTCGGGTCGGAATCCGTCTGGCCCTATTACTATGCAGGCACCATGGGCTATGTGATGCGCGACGGCATCAACCGCCTGCGCCACGTGAAGAAGTATTCGGGGCAGTATTCCACCATCTGCACGGCCATGAGCTGGACCGGCTATGTCGCCGGCACCGGCCATCTGCGGGGCGCCGATCCGCGCGAGATGGCGGTCTCCGACTGCATCGTGATCTGGGGCACGAACCCCGTTCATACCCAGGTCAATGTGATGACCCACGCGATGAAGGCCCGCAAGGAGCGCGGCGCCAAGCTCGTCGTGATCGACATCTACCAGAACGCCACCATGAAGCAGGCCGACATGGCGCTTCTGGTGAAGCCCGGTACGGACGGGGCGCTCGCCTGCGCGGTCATGCACGTGCTCTTCCGCGACGGCCTGGCGGATCGGGATTACCTGGAGCGCTACACCGACCATCCCCGTGAACTGGAAGAGCACCTGCGCACCCGCGATCCCGCTTGGGCTTCGGCCATCACGGGGTTGTCGGTGGAGGAGATCGAGGCCTTCGCAAGGCTCGTGGGAACGACGAAGCGCACTTACTTCCGCCTCGGCTTCGGCTTCGCGCGCCAACGCAACGGCGTGGTCAACATGCATGCGGCCCTGTCCATCCCGGCCGTGACCGGCGCCTGGCAATATGAGGGCGGCGGCGCGTTCCATTCGAACAGCGGCATCTTCCACTGGAACAAGGCGCTGATCGAAGGCCACGATGCCATCGATCCCTCGATCCGCATTCTCGACCAGTCGCAGATCGGGCGCGTCCTCACGGGCGACGCGCAGGCGCTCTATAACGGCCCGCCCGTGAAGGCGATGCTGATCCAGAACACCAACCCGGTCTCGGTCGCGCCCGAGCAGGAGCTGGTCAAGCAGGGCTTCGCCCGCGAGGATTTGTTCGTCTGCGTCCACGAGCAGTTCATGACCGAGACGGCCCTCATGGCCGATATCGTCCTGCCCGCGACCATGTTCATGGAGCATGACGATCTCTATTCCGGCGGCGGCCACCAGCATTTCCAGGTCGGCCCCAAGCTCATCGATCCGCCCGGCGAGTGCCGGTCCAACCACGAGGTCTTCCGCGCTCTCGCAGAGCGCCTCGGCGCCGAGCATCGCGGCTTCGCCATGGAGCCGCGCGAGATCATCGACTGGACGCTCAAGAATTCCGGCTGGGGCTCCCTGGAGAACCTGGAATCCCACGTCCATTTCGACGCGCAGCCGCCCTTCGAGGAGGCCCATTTCCTGAAAGGCTTCGGCTATCCGGACGGCAAGTTCCGCTTCCGGCCCGGCTGGGCCACAATCCCGTCCTACAACAACGGCGCCATGGGCCCGTGGGCCGATATGCCCGCCTTCCCGGACCATTGGGGCGTGATCGAGGCGGCCACCGAGGAGCATCCGTTCCGGCTCGCCACGAGCCCGGCCCGCAACTTCCTCAATTCGAGCTTCACCGAGACCCCGACGTCCCTCGACAAGGAGCGGCGGCCCGAGGTGATGATTCACCCGCTCGACGCCGAGCGGCAGGGCATCGCAGATGGTGACTGGGTGAAGCTGAAAAATCATCGCGGCGAGGTTTATCTGCGCGCTAAGCTCTTCGATGGCGTGCGGCGCAGCGTGCTGATCGCCGAGGGCATCTGGCCCAACGCCGCCCATCCCTTCGGACGCGGCATCAACACGCTGACCGGTGGCGACCAAGTGGCGCCATACGGCGGCGCAGCCTTCCACGACAACCGGGTGGCGCTGGAAAAGGCCGATCTCGATCCCGCCCTGGAGCTGCCGATCGCGCGAAAGCGCCATCGCGCCGAGGCGGTTGTGGGATAAAAATAAACAGGGCTCGCAGACGCCCTTCCACGTCATCACCGGCCTTGTGCCGGTGATCTCGATCCGAAAAGCGCCGAGCCTCATTGGATCGGGATGGCCGGGACGAGCCCGGCCATGACGACGAGGGTATCATTCCCGGTAAGGCTCTAGGTCAATTTGGTCACACCTTCTTAAGCCTGTTTGCAGCCTCCCCCTTGAACCCGAACGGTCAAGCCTATTCTTAACCACCGAACGTGATTTCGTCTCTGGGGAGCCATCCATGACTTCGATCATCCGCGCGCTGCTCGTATCGGCAGCAATGTCCGTCGGCGCAACCGCGGCCTATGCCGCCGCCTCCAGCACGCCGACCCGATACGAGCCCGACCCGGCGCTCAAGACGGAAAGCGTGTCCCAGCTTCGCGTCCGCGTCAGCCAGTCCTGCGCGATCACGCAAGCCAGGCTCCAGAGCAGCGTGAGCGAGTCGTCTCTCAACCGCTCCTGCGATTGCTATGCCGGCCGCACGATGCGCTCGCTCAGCGCCGACGAACTTCAGACCTATCGCGACACGGGCGTGTTCAACGAAACCGCCCGCGGGAAGGCGCTGGCTGCCCTCGACGCCTGCAAGCTGCCGCGGCCGCAGATCTAGCAGATCTAAGAGTATTCGCGAGCGTTGGAGAGGGGTCGGTTGCTTTGCCGCTTCCGGCCCAATGCTCTAGATTGGCCGCCATGCTCGCATCTGTCAGCCTCGCCCGCGTCTCGGCTGTTGTACTCACGGCTTTTGTCGTGTGTGCCGTTCCGATGCCGGGAGCTTCGACGCTTCAGGCGCAGGACATGCGTGTCGCCACTGAAGCACAGTTCCGGGATTGGCTCACGCAAACCGTTTGGCCCGATGCACAGAAACAGGGTGTCTCGCGGGAGACGTTCGAGCGGAACCTGTCCGCGATCAGGCTGGACTGGGAGCTGCCGGAACTTCTGCCGCCAGGACGGGTGGCCCCGTCCGACGATCAGCGGCAAGCGGAATTTCAGCGCCCGGGGCGCTATTTCGTCGAGGCTCAACTCGCCTCTTTGGCGAAAGACGGGCGCGACAAGCTGCAGCGATGGGGCTCCGCTCTCGACGATGTCGAACGCCGCTACGGCGTACCGCGGGAGATCGTCGTCGCGATCTGGGGACGGGAGACGCATTTCGGCCGTATCGCGGCGCGGCACGAGGCTCTGCGGGTTCTGGCCACGCAGGCTTTCATGGGGCGCCGACGCGAGCTCTATTATCCGGAGCTTCTAGCCGCTCTGGTGATCCTCGAGGAGGACCATTTCTCCGGTGAGGCTCTGCTGTCGTCCTGGGCTGGCGCCATGGGGCAGCCGCAGCTTCTCCCGTCGAAGTTCCTGCAATACGCGGTCGATGCCGATGCCGACGGGCGGCGGGATGTCTGGAATTCGGTGCCGGACGTTCTGGCCTCCATTGCGAATTATCTTCGCGGGCACGGCTGGAAACCGGATTTGCCCTGGGGCTTGGAGGTAAGCCTGCCGCAGGATGTCTCCTGTACGCTCGAAGGCCCACGCCAGGGTAAGGCCATGCAGGAGTGGATGCGGCTCGGCCTGAAGCCAGTCAGCGGCGCCTCGCCCGAGTGGGGCGGCAATGCCGCCTTTCTGGTGATGCCGGCGGGGCGCTTGGGTCCGGCCTTCCTGGTGTCCGAGAACTTCTACGTCCTCAAGCGGTACAACGAGTCCGATTTGTACGCCCTCTTCATCGGCCATCTCGCCGACCGCATGCGCGGCGCCCGGGCTTTCGTGGGGCAGTGGCAGCCGATCGATACCTTGCGGCGTGGCGGCATCCAGGCCATGCAGGAGCGGTTGAAGAGCCAAGGGTACGATGTCGGAAAGGTCGATGGCCTCGTCGGCTTTGCCACGCGCACGGCCATCGGCCAATGGCAGGGCAAGAACCAACGGAACGAGACCTGCTTCCCTGATGCGGCTCTGGTTCAAGCCATTCTGGTTCAAGCCATCCGTTGAGCCTGCAATCAGAGCCGAGGTCTATCCCGGCGAATGCAGCGCCCCGCTCGCATCCCAGGCGTATGAAAACACCACCCGGCCGTTCTCCAGCCGGGCCGTGCCGTCGCAGATGAGGCGCAGCGCATTCGGATAGAGCCTGTGCTCCTGCACGATCACGCGGGCCGCGAGGCTTTCCTCCATGTCGCCCGGTACCACGGGCACGACAGCCTGGGCGATGATGGGGCCGGCGTCCAGTTCCGGCACCACGAAATGCACGGTGCAGCCGTGGACCAGCACGCCTTCTTCCAGGGCCCGGCGGTGGGTCTGCGTGCCCCGGAACAGGGGTAGGAGGGAGGGGTGGATATTGACCATCCGGCCCGACCAGCGCTCCACGAACCAGTCGGTCAGCACCCGCATGAAGCCGGCAAGGCAGATGAATTCGATGCCGTGCGAAGAGAGGGCCACGTCCATCGCCTGCTCGAAATCTTCCCGGGTGGGATGGGCCTTGTGGTCGATCACGCAGGTGGCGATCCCGGCCTCCTTCGCCCGCTCGAGACCGGCCGCGTCGGGACGGTTCGACAGGACGAGAGCGATCTCGGCCGGAAAATCCCCGGCGCGGGCGGCCTCGATCAGCGAGACCATGTTCGAGCCGCGGCCCGAGATCAGGATGGCGACGCGGCGGCGGGTCATCAGAGCTTCAGGGCCCCCGAGGTCTGGACGCGCTCGCCGTCGGCATGCGCCACGGTCTCACCGATGCGGACCGGGTTCTCGCCCGCCTTCGTCAACCGCTCCATCACGGCCTCGGCCTTGTCGGCGCTTGCCACCACGATCATGCCGATGCCGCAATTGAAGGTGCGCAGCATCTCGGCCTCGGCCACGCCGCCGGTCTTGGCGAGCCAGCCGAAGACGGGTGGGGCGGCAATCGCATCGAGGTCGAGGCGCACGCCGACGCCGTCGGGAAGGACGCGCGGGATGTTGTCCGGGAAACCGCCGCCGGTGATGTGGCAGAGCGCGTTGATGCCGTCGCCGCCCTTGAGCACCTCCAGGAGGGCCTTCACATAGATCCGGGTCGGCTCCAGCAGCGCCTGGGCCAAGGTCTTGCCATCTGCAAAGGGAGCCGGCGCGTCCCAGGCGACGCCGGAATGCTCGACGATCCGGCGCACCAGCGAGAAACCGTTGGAATGGACGCCCGAGGAGGGCAGGCCGATGAGCACGTCGCCGACGCTCACGTCCTTAGGCAGCAGGGTGCCGCGCTCGGCGGCCCCCACGGCGAAGCCCGCGAGGTCGTAATCGCCCTTGGCGTAGAGCCCCGGCATCTCGGCGGTTTCGCCGCCGATCAGCGCGCAGCCCGCCTGAAGGCAGCCTTCCGCGATGCCCTTGACGATATGGACGCCGACCTCGGGGGAGAGCTTTCCGGTGGCGAAATAATCGAGGAAGAACAGGGGCTCGGCGCCTTGGACGATGATGTCGTTCACGCACATGGCCACGAGGTCGATGCCGATGGTGTCGTGGATGCCCGTGTCGATGGCGATCTTCACCTTGGTGCCGACGCCGTCGTTGGCCGCCACCAGGATCGGATCCTTGAAGCCCGCCGCCTTGAGGTCGAACAGCCCGCCGAACCCGCCGATCTCCGCGTCGGCGCCCGATCGGCGGGTGGACCGCACCAGGGGTTTGATCTGGTCGACCATGGCGTTGCCGGCGTCGATATCGACACCCGCCTGGGCATAGGTCAGGCCGTTCGTCTGCTTGTCCGTCGTCATGGCTCACCCCGTGTTGGCTCGGGCAGTAAGGCGAGAGGGACCGGGAGGCAAGGGGAGAGTTCGCATTTTGCGAATGCTGTCCCTCCGCGTCGCTCTAAGCTCGGTTACGTTGTCCTCCCACCAATGTCACCCTCCACGTCATCACCGGCCCTGTGCCGGTGATCTCGATGAATTGAGGCGCGGCGCTTCTCCGTATCGGGATGGCCGGGACAAGCCCGGCCATGACGGGTGAGAGGCCATCTTATCCCCATAGAACCGACCCGACGATTGAACTCCGGTCTCCGACCCGCCATCATCATCCCGATGACCATTCCCAACATCATCACCATCGGCCGCCTCATCCTCGTGCCCATCGTGATCGTCATGATCATGCAGCAGCGATGGGCCACGGCCTTCGCGCTTTTCGTCGTGGCGGGCATTTCCGATGCGGTCGACGGGTTCATCGCCCGCAAATTCGACATGCGGAGCGAGTTCGGGGCCTATATCGATCCCCTGGCCGACAAATCGCTCCTGGTCTCGATCTACGTGACCCTCGCCATCGTGGGGGCAATCCCGGGCTGGCTCGCCATCGTGGTGGTCTCGCGGGACGCCATGATCGTCGCGGCGGTGCTCCTGTCCTGGGTCATGAGCCGCCCGGTCGCGATCAAGCCGCTCATCGTGAGCAAGCTCAACACCGGAGCGCAGCTCGCTTTCGCCGCCTATGCACTCGCGGCCAACGCCTTCGGCGTGGAGCTCGGAGGGCTCGAGGAAATCGTCATGGTGCTGGTGGCGACCTTGACCATAGCCTCCGCCGGTGCCTATCTCGTCGGTTGGCTGCGCCACATGTCCACCTGATGGCCAAAAAGATACAGTATGGGGAACCGATGACGGTCCAACGGCAGATTGGGTTTTGGATAGCGGCGCTGGTCGTCGCGGTCCTGCTGCTGTTCGTCCTGCGCGGCATCCTCCTGCCGTTCGTCGCGGGCTTCGCCCTGGCCTACCTGCTCGATCCCCTGGCCGACCGGCTGCAGAAGGTCGGCATCGGGCGATTGGGCGCGAGCCTTTTGATCCTGGTGCTATTCGTCCTGATCCTGATCATCGCCCTGATGATCCTGGTGCCCTTCGCGGCGCAACAGGTCGGTGCCTTCGTGGAAAGGTTGCCCGGCTATGTGACGCGACTTCAGGAATTGGGGACCGAGCAGCTCGGCCCGCTGATCCGGAAACTCGGGATCGAGGATGCGCTGCCTGCGGCCCCCCCTTCCGTGGGCAACCTCATCAGCCAGGGCATCGCCTGGCTCACGGCCTTCATGCAGGGGCTCTGGTCCGGCGGGCAGGCCCTGATCGGCATCTTCTCCCTGCTGGTGGTGACGCCGGTCGTGGCCTTCTACATGCTGGTCGATTGGGACCGCATGGTCAGGACGGTGGATTCCTGGATGCCCATGCGGCACCGGGACACGATCCGCGCCATCGCCCGCGATATCGACCGGGCCATTGCCGGGTTCGTCCGCGGACAGGCCCTCGTCTGCCTCATCCTCGGGACGTTCTACGCGGTGAGCCTCGCGATCGTCGGATTGAATTTCGGCGCCCTGATCGGCATGACGGCCGGCATCCTGAGCTTCATCCCCTATGTGGGCTCGCTTACGGGCCTCATTCTCTCGGTCGGCGTCGCCATCGTGCAGTTCTGGCCGGACTGGGCCATGATCGCCGCGACCCTCGGCATCTTCATCTTCGGCCAGTTCGTCGAGGGCAACATCCTGTCGCCGAAGCTGGTGGGTGAGTCCGTTGGCCTGCACCCGGTCTGGCTCATGTTCGCCCTCGTGGCCTTCGGTGCCCTGTTCGGTTTCGTCGGGCTGCTGCTCGCGGTGCCGCTCGCCGCCGCCATGGGCGTCATCGCGCGCTTCGCCCTGCGGCAATATCTGGCAAGCCCCCTCTATCGCGGCACGGAGCCGGCGATCCTGAAACCCAGGATCGAGCCCGAGAAGGTCGATCTCGATGCGTGAGATGCCCAAGCAGCTCGCCTTCGACCTGCCCCTCGATCCCCGTTTCGGAGCCGAGGATTTCCTCGTCAGCCCGTCGAACGAGAAGGCTTACGGCCTCATCGAGAGCTGGCCCGACTGGCCGGACACGATCCTGCTTCTCGTCGGCCCGCGCGGCAGCGGCAAGAGCCATCTGGCCTCCATCTGGGCGACGAACGCCCGTGCCTGGACCATCGACGCCTCCGGGATCACCCAGGACAAGGTTCCGCATCTCGTCTCCAACGGCGCGCTCGCCATCGAGGACATGGACCGGGGCGAGCGGGATGAGGCGGCCCTGTTCCATCTCCTGAACCTCGCACGGGAGAGGAAGGCTTCGCTCCTGATCACCTGCGAGACGCCGCCCGACTGCTGGTCCCTGCGCACGCCCGACCTGCTGTCGCGCCTGCGCCTCGCGCCCAGCGTGTCGCTGGAAGCGCCCGACGATGCGCTGCTGAAGGCCGTCCTGGTGAAGCTCTTCGTCGACAGGCAACTCGTGGTCGACACCTCCGTTGTCGACTATATTGCCCTTCGGATCGAGCGGTCGTTGGCGAAGGCCTCCGAGTTCGTGGCGCTCCTCGACCGGGAGGCCCTGAGCCGAGGGCGCCGCGTGTCCCGGGCCATCGCGGCGGAGATTCTCGGGGCCGCACAGGAAACGGATGAGAGCGAGTGAAGTCTGACACCAACGCCGCATTGGCGAACCGTCGTGAAACCGTCACGAAGCCCAGAGCAAAACGGTCGCCGAAGAAGGAAACGGCGGAGACCGAAGTGCGCAGCGCGATTGCCCTGAAAGAAGTGGAGACCGTCAGCGAAGCTCCCTTGCCGAAGGCTCCGCCGGACATCGAGCTCGACGGGGCGGTGCTGCGGCAATTCCCCCAGCGGTTCATCAATCGCGAACTGTCCTGGCTGGAGTTCAACCGCCGGGTCCTTGAGGAAGCATCGAACCGCAACCATCCGCTCCTGGAGCAGTTGCGCTTCCTGTCGATCTCCGCCGACAATCTCGACGAGTTCTTCATGGTCCGCGTGGCGGGCCTGATCGGGCAGGTGCGCTCCGGCGTCGCCACCGCGTCTCAGGACGGGCTCACGCCGCAGGAGCAGCTGGCGAAGATTTCCGTCGCCGTCTCCAACCTCGCCTCCGACCAGCAGCGGCGCTGGCGCGAGCTGCGGGACGCGCTGCTGGAGGAGGGCATCGTCCTTACCGAAGGGGCGGGACTGACGAAGGCGGAGGCCTCCTGGCTGGAGGATTACTTCCTCAACCACGTCTTTCCGGTGCTGACGCCGCTCGCCATCGATCCGGCGCATCCCTTCCCGTTCATTCCCAATCTCGGCTCGTCGATTGCCCTCAAGCTGGTGCGCCAGAGCGACGGCAAGGTGCTGAACGCGCTGATCCGCCTGCCCTCGCGGGCGGAACGCTTCATCCGCCTCCCGGATTTCGCCGAGACGGGCGCCACGCGCTTCATCGCGCTGGAGCAGATGATCGTGCTCTACACGAGCCGCCTGTTCCCCGGCTACGCGGTGCAGGGGCAGGGCGCGTTTCGGGTGATCCGCGATTCCGATATCGAAGTGGAGGAAGAGGCCGAGGATCTCGTGCGCCTGTTCGAGACGGCGCTCAAGCAGCGCCGGCGCGGCAGCGTGATCCGCCTGGAGGTCGAGGCGGCCATGCCCGAGGACCTGCGCCTCTTCGTGGCTGAGGAGATGGAAGTGTCCAACGACGAGGTCTTCGTCGTCGAAGGCATGATGGGCCTGCGCGACCTGTCGCAGCTCGTCGCCCTCGAACGGCCCGACCTCAAGTTCAAGCCCTACAATCCACGTTTCCCCGAGCGCATCCGCGAGCATAGCGGCGATTGCTTCGCGGCGATCCGCGAGAAGGACATCATCGTCCATCACCCCTACGAATCCTTCGACGCGGTGGTGCAGTTCCTGCGCCAGGCCGCGCGCGATCCCAACGTGGTGGCGATCAAGCAGACGCTCTATCGCACCTCGTCGGATTCTCCCATCGTGGCGGCGCTCGCAGAGGCAGCCGAGGCGGGCAAATCCGTCACCGCCCTCGTGGAGCTGAAGGCGCGCTTCGACGAGGAGGCCAATATCCGCTGGGCCCGCGACCTGGAGCGCGCCGGCGCCCAGGTGGTGTTCGGCTTCATCGAGCTGAAGACGCACGCGAAGCTGTCCATGGTCGTGCGCCGCGAAGGCAGCCAGCTCATCACCTATTGCCATGTGGGCACGGGCAATTACCACCCGATCACCGCGCGCATCTATACCGACCTGTCCTATTTCACTGCCGATCCTGTGATCGGGCGGGACGTGTCGCGCATCTTCAACTTCGTGACCGGCTACGCGGAGCCCGCCGAACTGGAGCGCATGGCGGTGTCGCCGCTCACCTTGAGAAAGCGCCTGCTCCAGCACATCGAGGAGGAGGTCGCCCATGCCAAGGCGGGGCGGCCAGGGGCGATCTGGGGCAAATGCAATTCGCTCGTCGATGCCGACATCATCGACGCGCTCTACGACGCGAGCGCCGCGGGCGTGCAGGTCGATCTGATCGTACGCGGCATCTGCTGCCTCAGGCCGGGGATCAAGGGCCTGTCCGAGAACATCCGGGTCAAGTCGATCGTCGGGCGCTTCCTGGAGCACACCCGCATCTATGCCTTCGGCAACGGACAGGCGCTGCCGAACCCGAAAGCCCATGTCTACATCTCGTCCGCCGATCTCATGACCCGCAACCTCGACCGCCGCGTCGAGGCCCTGATGCCGATCCTCAACCCGACCGTGCATCAGCAGGTGCTCGACCAGATCATGCTCGCCAACCTCCTCGACAACGAGCAGAGCTGGACCGTGCTCCCAGACGGCTCGAGCCAGCGGGTGGTGCCGGCCAAGGGCGAGGAACCATTCAACGCCCACAAGTATTTCATGACAAATCCGAGTCTGTCGGGCCGTGGCAAATCCCTCAAAACCTCAAGCCCCAAGGCGCTCGCCAAGCGCGGGCAGCGCTGACATGCAGGCCGTAAGCCAGGAGGCTCAGGGACGGCTCAAGATCGGCCGTCCCGTGGCCATCATCGACATCGGGTCGAACTCCGTGCGCCTCGTGGCCTATGAGGGCCTCTCCCGCGCGGTCACGCCCATCTACAACGAAAAGGTTCTCTGCGGCCTCGGGCGCCATGTGGCGACCACGGGCCGCCTGGACGACGAGGCCGTGGACCGGGCCCTGCGGGCGCTCGCTAGGTTCCGCGTTCTCTGCGACACGATGCATGTGTCCGAGGTTTTCGTGCTGGCGACCGCCGCGGCCCGCGACGCTTCCAACGGCCCCGCCTTCCTGGAGGCGGCCGCCGAGGCCTGCGGCCAGCCGATCAGCCTGCTCTCCGGCGCCGAGGAGGCGCGGGCCTCCGCGCTCGGCGTCATCGCGGGCTTCCACGAGCCGGACGGCATGGTCGGCGACATGGGCGGCGGCAGCCTGGAACTGGTCGACGTGCTGGGCTCCCGGGTCGGGCAGGGGATCACCATGCCGCTCGGCGGCCTCGCCCTGCAGGACGTCAGCGGCGGTTCGCTGAAGCGGGCCCAGCGGATCGTGCGCGAAGCGCTGGAGCGGGCCCCGGAATACCTGGAGGACCTGCACGGCCGCACCTTCTACGCGGTCGGCGGCACGTGGCGCGCCCTGGCGCGGCTGCATCAGGCCGCGCGGGATTATCCGCTCCACGTGATGCACGGCTACATGATCGACCCGGACGACGGGCTCGACTTCCTGCACCTCGTCGAGGAGGCCGATTCCAAGACCCTGAAGGACATCGAGAGCGTCTCCGAGGCCCGCCGCCCGCTGCTCGCCTACGGGGCCATCGTGCTCGAGGAAATCATCCGCCTCGGCGAGCCGAAGGAGGTCGCCATCTCGGCCTTCGGCGTGCGCGAGGGCGTCCTGTTCGACCGGCTCGATCCCGAGGCGCGCGAGCGCGACCCGCTGCTCGCGGCCGCGAGCGACCTCAACCTCCTGCGCTCCCGCTCGCCCCGCCACGGGGTCGAGCTGTGCCAGTGGACGGAGGCCTTCATCCGGAGCCTGGGCCTTCCGGAGACGGATGACGACACCCGCCTGCGCCGGGCGGCCTGCCTCCTGGCCGATATCGGCTGGCGGGCGCATCCCGACTACCGGGGCGAGCAGAGCCTCAACCTGATCGCCTATGGGGCCTTCGCCGGGCTCGATCATCCCGGACGGGCCTATTTGGCCCTGTCGATCTTCTTCCGGCACGAGGGGCTTTCCCCCGACAAGGTCAGCTCGCGGATCAGGTCTCTGGCCGGGCCGCGGCTCCTGGAGAGGGCTCGGCTGCTCGCGGCCCTGATGCGCATCGCCTATCCGGTCTCGGTCGCCATGGAAGGGATCCTGCCCCAGGCTCCGCTGACCGCCCGCGGCAGCCAGATCGTGCTGAGTTTGCCGGCCGGCCTGGAACCGCTCGCCAACGAGCGCCTCATGGGCCGTCTTCGTGGCCTGGGCAAGCTTCTCAACATGGATCCCGTCGTCGAAATCCACTAGAACGCCATCATCGGTCGCGGGCGAAGCTGATCGACTTTGGCAGCGTGCGTGATTAAGGCTTTACAGAGCAAGGGACTTCAATACTTTCTCTTCCCGATTGGGAAGGAAGCTTAGCCTTTGGGGACAACCATGGAATTGATCGACCTCACAGCCGTTCGCAATGCCGAGCGGTCCAGCGAGCCCTACGACTACGTTCTCGCCTCGAACCTCCTGAAGCAGGACAAGATCGATGAACTGCGGCGGGACTTTCCCGATATCAACAAGCCCGGCTACCTGACAGTCGACGAGGTCCAGCTTCACGGCCGCTTCAAGAAGCTCATCGAGGAGCTGGAAGGCCCCGAGTTGACCGAGGAGCTGTCCAAGAAGTTCGGCCTGGACCTGCACCAATATCCGCGCCTGACGACCATCATGAAGAAGTCTCAGCCCAAATACGGGTCCATCCACACGGACGGCCCGTCCAAGGTCATGACCATGCTGGTCTACATGAACGACGAGTGGCAGCAGGACGAGGGCGGCCGCCTGCGCGTCCTCTACGACGACAAGAACTACGACAAGTTCAAGCTGGAAGTGCCGCCCGTCATGGGCACCATGTTCGCCTTCCTGCGCTCCGACAATTCCTGGCACGGCCATCTGCCCTTCTCCGGCGAGCGCCGGGTGGTCCAGATCGCCTGGGTGAAGAGCCAGGCCGACGTAGACCGCAAGAAGAAGCACAACAAGCTGGCCCAGGTCTTCAAGGGCATTTTCGGGCGGTAGGCGTCCAAGCATCCTGGCGAATGTCGAATGATCGATGGCCGGGCTTACGCTCGGCTATCTGCTTTTTGGGGGAGCTATGGGGTCGGAAATCAGGACCGCGGCAACGCGCATCGTCTACGAGAACCGCTGGATGCGGGTGCGGGAGGATGCCATCGTCCGTCAGGATGGATCGCCCGGCATCTATGGCGTCGTCGAAAAGGCGGACTTCGCGATCATCGCCCCGGTCGCTGACGGCATGATCCATCTGGTGGAGCAGTATCGCTATCCGGTACAGGCTCGCTATTGGGAACTGCCCCAGGGCTCCTGGGAAGATGCGCCCGACACCGACCCAATGGACCTGGCCCGCGCCGAGCTGCTCGAGGAGACCGGACTGATGGCTGAGTCCATGCGCCATGTGGGTCATCTGTTCGAATGTTACGGATATTCGAACCAGGGCTTCCACATTTACCTCGCGCAGGGGCTCCGGCAGGGCGAGACCCGCCGCGAGCACACCGAGCAGGATATGATCAGCCGTGCCTTTCCGGTCGACGAGGTACTGGCGATGATCGCGGAAGGCATTGTCAAGGACGCAGCGACGGTGGCGACGCTGGGGCTGCTGCGGCTGAAGGGGCTGATCTGACCGATCAGGCTTGAGCGATCGCCCTGAGCTTCACCCGTCCGCGCTCCAGCACCAGCCCGAGCTCGCCGTTCTTTAGCGCCAGCGCCTTCTCGCCGAACAGCTTGTGGCGCCAGCCGTGCAGGGACGGCACGTCGGCCTCATCGCTGTCGGCGATGGCTTCCAGCTCCTCGACGGTGGCGATGATCTTGGGCGCGACGCCCTCCTGCTCGGACACCGCCTTGAGCAGGACCTTCAGCAGGTCCACGACGGAGCCGGTGTTGGAGCGGCCGCGGCTGCGCTCGGGTACGGGGATCGTCGCCATGTCGCGGGCCAGCGCCCGCTCCACCGCGTCGAGGATCTCGCCTCCGGTGCGGGAGCGCTCGAAGCCGTTGGGGATGGTGCGCAGGCGTCCGAGGGCCTCCACGCTGCGCGGGGCCGAGGTGGCGATGTCGATCACCGCGTCGTCCTTGAGGATGCGCCCACGGGGCACGTCCCGTCCTTGAGCCTCGCGCTCGCGCCAGGCGGAAACCTCCATGAGCACGGCGATCTCGCGCGGCTTGCGCAACCGGCCGGCGAGGCGGCGCCAAGCATTGCCGGGATCGGCCTGGTAGGTCTCGGGCGAGGTGAGAATCGACATCTCCTCGGCGAGCCATTCCAGGCGGCCGTTCGTCTGCAGCTGCGCCATCAGCGCCTCGTAGACCTTCACCAGATGGGTCACGTCCGAGAGGGCGTAGGTGAGCTGCGCGTCCGTCAGCGGCCGGCGCGACCAGTCGGTGAAGCGGGAGGACTTGTCGATCTTGGCCTTTGCGAGGTCGTTGGCGAGCTGCTCGTAGGAAACCGAGTCCCCGTAGCCGCACACCATGGCGGCGACTTGAGTGTCGAAGAGGGGTGCGGGCACGATGCCGCCGAGGTTCCAGACGATCTCCAGGTCCTGACGGGCCGAATGGAAGACCTTCACCACGTTCGGGTCCGACATCAGCGCCATGAAGGGATCGAGGCTGATGCCCTCGGCCAGGGGATCGATGAGGAAGGCGTCCGCGGGGTCGGGGCCCGCCATCTGGATCAGGCAGAGCTTCGGGTAATAGGTGGTCTCGCGCAGGAACTCCGTGTCGACAGTCACGAACGGATGCTGGCTGAGACGGTTGCAGGCGGCGGCCAGGGCGTCGGTGGAGGTGATCAGGTCCATGGAGCGTTCATAACCTATCGGGAACCGGCTCGCGAGTCCGCCGTCGCAGGATCCACCGTTTGTCGGAGGATAAGGTAAAGCCTCGCGCGGATGGAAAGGAAGACGTCCGGGCAGGAGGGGCGGTCAGGCGCCGGCCTGGCCTCGGGCGAGGTGCTTGGCAAGGTGCTTGCGTCGTGCCTTCGCCTGCCGCTCGGCGCGCTTCATGAGCCAGTCGAGGATGTTGTGCTCGACCGCGAGCCCGGTCTCCGCGTCCTCCAAACGCTGGATCCGGTCGACCCGGAAGCCGCGATAGCCGTCATCGGACAGGATGTCGATCCCGCCCAGCAGCATCTTGCCCGGCCCCACCTTCAGCTCGCGCGCGAGCACCCAGCGCCGGCTCGGATTGCCGGCCTGGTCCACGTAGTCGAGCTCCAGCGCGCCCTCCAGCGGATAGACGTGCCAATTGCCCTCGATCCGCTCCTCGACGGGGGCGTTTCGGGCCGGTCTCAACATGGATGTCGCAAGGGTGCTAACCATAAGCAGAATATGGTAATTCACCCTTTGTTCCACAAGGATTGCGACACTGCCAGGACCAGAAAAATCGTAGAAAAATAAGGAAAAGACGGCGCCTGCCGACCGCCGCTTCAGCCAACAGGCCCGCTGCGCCATGAGTTGCGGGAGCTCTGCCGGAATACGGGGCTCCCTCCATGCGTGGAGCCTCCTCTCCGGCCTGACCACAAGGTCATGCTCAAGGTCTGCCTCCACGGCGTTCCGGGACGGAGCCTCGCAAAAGCATGGCCATCGTGCCGATCGGTTTTGCGCATCGACGATGCGCTCTCATCATTCTCGGGGGGCGAGTCGACGGTCGGGTCCGATGCTCTAAGGCTCTTGAGGCAGGCCTCCGGCATCCCCGCCCAGCAACCGGATCATGGCTGCAATCAGAAGGATCACAGTCAGAAGTCCGCTTGCGATGACAACGAACCGGAACAGGTACTCGACGAAATCCTCAGGCGTCAGCTTCATGCATTCCTCTTCCAGGACCATTCTAGAGAGAGGGCCGACAACCGGCGTTAACTTTTGTTGGACCGAGAGCTGTTTCCCCTTGCGTGGAATCATCTCCCTTCTTTGCTCTGCGGCATTTTTCGACTTGGACGGAGCAGGATCGTTCTCGGCTGGTCCGTAGGGCAAGATCTCACCGCGAGGCAAGGGCCGTTGAGGACAGGAGGGAGACAAGACCCTCTGAGATGTGCTCCGGCGCACGCGAGGACGGGGTACCCCCGGCGAGACGGTTGTGGGGATGCCGGTAATAGGACACCATTCCCGTCACGTCCATAACAGGTGATGCCATGCAGACCCTTTTCATTGCCTCCCTTTATCTCAGCGTAACCCTGACAACCTTCGTGCTGATCATCAGCCTGACCAATCTTGCGGGCCCTATCATTGGCTTGACGGTCCATTGAACTGTTCCCGGCCCTTCGGGTCGGGTTCCGCTGCGCGTCCCCGGAATGACAGCCTTACCACGTCATCACCGGCCTTGTGCCGGTGATCCCGCTTCTGTCGAGCGCGGCGCTTTTCAGCACCGTCATGGCCGGCACGAGGCCGGCCATGACGGTGGAGGGTGTCACACGACGAAGAAGTCGAGGTTGGTGAGCTTGAGGTTCTTGGCAAGGGTGGCGAACTGGATCGCCTCCTTGGCGCCGGTGCCGTCGGCATCGTAGGAGAGCGCGCCGGTCTTCTTGTTGTAGATCACGTGATCGTCCCGGTCGTGCGCCTTCGTGCCGATGTAGAACTCGCCCTTCTTGAGCACGCCCTTCTTGCTGATCTTCGAGAACACGCTCTTCTTCAGGTGGATCGTGTCGTCGGCCACCGCGAAGTCGCTGATCCTGTCCAGGTTCTGCTTCTTGTTCAGCTTGTTCGTCTTCGACAGCTTGGCATCGAACACGAAGATGTCCTGACCTGCCCCGCCATCGAGCATGTCATTGCCCAGGCCGCCGGAGAGCTTGTCGTTGCCGTTGTTGCCGTAAAGCCGGTCCTTGCCGGCAAGGCCGACGAGCACGTCGTTGTTGCCGCGCCCCGCGAGCGTGTCCGCACCGGCGGTGCCGGTCAGCGTAAGCGGCGCGTCGGTCAGCGTGCCAGGATCGCCAGGAGTTCCAGGGGTACCGGGCGTATCGTTGATATCGATGACCGTTAGGGTGATCTCCTGCGTGGTGACGCCGCCATAAGCGTCCTTGGCTTCCACGGTGACGCTGTAGCTGGTCTTTGTCTCGTAATCGAGCGGCTTGAGCAGTACGAGAGCGCCTTGGTCCAGCTTGAACGTGCCAGTGGGGTCACTTAGCGTGTAGGTGATCGCATCGCCCTCGGCATCATGCGCCGACAGCATGGCCAACGGCGTGTTGACGAGGAGGTTTTCTGCAAAGGCGGTCCGCGACAGAACCACGCTGTCCGGCTTCGTGTTGTAGAGCGTTACCGTCTGATTGTCGCCTGCAAACCTGAGAAACCGTATGTTCCTGAGCGTATCCGAGTCGTCCCGTCCAGCTTGAGTATCGTGGACTATGCGGACCCCATTAGCATCGGGATCACTCACATCATACTCCGTGCGGGAGCCAGCGAAGACAACGGTATTGCTGCCGCTACCCCCATCGAGAGTATCGTCACCTTTCCCGCCGATGAGTGTATCGTTGCCGCCGTTACCTGACAGCAGGTTGGACTGGTCACTGCCTGTGAAGTGATCGTTGCCGTCACCGCCCTCAAGTGCTTCGATGCCGATCAGAGTGTCAAAACCATAGCCACGGGTATCCTGGGGCCCCGATGCTATGAGGCTGACTATGGCATCTGCGGTTCCCAAGTAGCGAGCCGTGTCGAAGCCGTCGACTTCCTGAGTGCCACCGTCGAGCACGTCGTCACCGGCTCCACCCTCAAGTGTGTCGTTGCCATCACCGCTGGTGAGCCTGTTCGCCAACCCGTTACCAATGAGCACATCATTGCCCGCATCGCTTGTCACGTTCTCGATGTTGAGAAGTTTATCCAAGCCTGCGCCGGTATTCTGATCTCCTGTAATGTTGAGATCGACGATGATCGCATTGTTTCCCGTGAAGACAACTGTGTCGATGCCGCCACCACCATCAATGGTGTCGTTGCCAGCCCCGCCTTGGAAAACCTCGCTTCCCTCTCCGCCATAGGCCGTATCGTTGCCGCCACCGAGATCGATAAGTCCCGTGGACGTGCCTCCCCCGCGTGCATCGTAAAGGTCGAAGCCAACGCCGAACAGGACCGCGTAGGTGCCGCCCACCAGACTTCCTGAATTGATAACTTTGGAGTTATTGCCATCAACCTTGACGGCTGTTTGACCTTTGATGGTGCCTGTGTTGGTGATCGTCGACAACCCAGGTGCATTGATGCCAATTTCGCTTGCTTCAATCAGGTTTGAATTCGTTACATTTAATCTAACGCCATAAATTCCGATTTTGCCTTTAATGGTTCCAGCGTTATTGATTAATCTATCAGTGGCACCAATCGACAAGTTGTGATCATCATAGAAAATGGTTGTCGCATTTGATTCAACCACTCCACTGACGCCTATGTCTAAGTGCCCGTTTGAGAATTGCTACGGGTGAGCGATGCGGCGGAGCATGAGGCTGCTCATGGCCACTCCGATCATGGCGTCCGAGACGTCGCAGCGCTCCTCATAGTCGCGCACCAGCCGGCGCCAGCGCATCATCCAACCGAACGTTCTT